>JBIIMH010000320.1:0-3355 GCA_044338095.1 Rariglobus sp.
CGTAATCGCCCACGCCCAGATGACCGCAGCCACCTTGCGTACCTGCGGCCCGATCATCGCCGCAGCGGTCAAGGCAGGGAAGGTCAAGGTGGTGGCCGCCCGCTACGACCTCGATTCGGGCCGCGTTGAGATCTTGCCCGAACTAGCCGCCGCCGCCGAAGCCAAACTCGCCGCGCACGCCCACTAGACTCGGCCTAGGCACTCGCTGGAGATAGCGACACCGTCAAACACTGTCGGGCTTGGACCGCATCAGGGCCATAAGGGCGAGGATTGACCGGTGATGCGAGTGAGGGTTACCAACACCGCATCCGCCCATGAGTATTCCGCTGCCACCCTGCCCTCACCTACCGCCACCCCGCAACAAAATGGATTGGCGGGTGTTGTCCGCCCACGGCGACCAACGTGACGCGGGGTTTTATCTGAGCGCGTTGGAGTACGGCCACTACCTGTGGCAAGGCGGCTTTGCCGCGAGAGCGATCCTCTGCCTGGACCGAGCGATGGGCGCGGATCTGGCGGCGGAGGACGCCGCGGCAAAAAACTGGCCGATCCCCTATGCGGCGATGGCATGGTTTCTCACGCACACACCCGAGGACGTTTTTTTTGGTAATCCTCGCGTGCACTTCCAGCACTATGCCGACCGCCTAAAAGCCCCGCGCCGTGATCAGCGCCGCTGGCGGGCGTGGGCCTGCTGGGCACTCACCCGTCGCCTCCACCCCCAGCTCCCCAACGACCCCCGCCACCACGTGAGCGAGCCCAGCGAAAACGACATCGCCGCTGCACTCATCGCGCACGGCCACCCCGACGAGTCCGCCTGCTGGAACGAGGTTTTACTCACCTGCGCGCCGGTTCGCCCACGCGCGTAAAAAAGAATCCAAAAAAACGATTGGACTCTTGACAGAAGCAAATCGGGCCCTAGCGTCTGCCCTCTTTCCTCATCCGGGGTGATAGCTCAGCTGGTTAGAGCGTCTGCCTGTCACGCAGAAGGTCGCGGGTTCGAGTCCCGTTCATCCCGCCAGTTTTAATCCCTCATCTCTAACGAGATGAGGGATTTTTTGTGCACTTTCACTAAAAGGCATGCTGGGCTTAAAAACCGGCGAAAACCGCGTTTGCCCCCACAATGGCCCCACACGGAGGGAGTCGTCCTCTAACGGCCAACTTTATTGAGCTTCCGCTTCAATTGACCGATCTTCACGTTGAGATCGACCGGTCTTCTGCCTGTCCGATTCTCGCACCTTGAGCCGTGGGGGAGAAAGTTGCGCTAGCTGAAACCGTGTCTCCAATTGTCAGCGGTCACTTTAAAACCAGCCATCCTGCGGGTGGGTAAGCAAGCCGCTTTTAGGTTTCGCGAAGTCGGCCCGGCAGACATGCGCGTCTCTGATAAGCGGTTTGGTCGCTGCCGAGGACAGGAGCAAACGGCTTGCCGCAGGAAGCGACCAAACCGCGCCGGAGTCGTACTGCTGCGTGCTATTCCTTGGTTTTTGAAGCGATCTTTTGGCGATTGGCCACGGCGTCGTTGAGTCGGTAGCTCTGACCGGTGATAGCGATGAGCATCGCGTGGTGCAGGAAGCGGTCGAGGATGGCCGAGGCGGTGGGCACATCCTGGAGCAATTTGCCCCAGTCCCCCGTCGGCCGGTTGCTGGTCATGATCGTCGATTTGTTTTCATGCCGGCGCATGATGATTTTGAAGAGGTATTCCCCGGCGTGCCTGGGCAGCTGTTTTAAGCCCATGTCGTCGATGATGAGTAAATCGGGCTTGAGGTACTGGCGCAGGGTTTTATCCCGCTGCTGGAGCGCCTCTTCCGAGAGGAAGTCGGCCACCAGGTCGAACATCGAGCGGTACCTCACCATCATGCCCTGCTTGACTGCCTAGTACCCGATCGCCTTAGCCAACTGGGTTTTGCCGATGTCGGGCGGACCAACGAAGAGCACTTCGGTGCCCTTGCGGATAAAGTGACCGGCGGCCAGTTCGTAGATGTCCTTGCGCGAGACGCTGGGGTTAAACCGCCAGTCAAAATCCTCCAGCGTTTTGAGCGACTTGAACTTCAGTAGAGTCGCTAAGGTTTAACCGATTCTCGGCACCTCATGCAGGCAGTGACTTCAGCGCGCGTGTTTGACCTCGCCGGTACGCTGGGCGCTGTAAATGCCGGTGTGGCCGCTGAAGTGGTAACTCATCCAGCAGGCCACCGCCAACAGCACCGCGTGTTGCGCGCCAAACAACTCGATGCCCATCAGAGTGCAGGCCAGCGGGGTGTTGCTCGCGCCGGCAAACACCGCGACGAAGCCCAGTCCTGCGACCAGATCCACCGGCAAGCCGAGCAGGCCGGCAAGGGTGTTGCCCAGCGCGCCGCCAATGAAAAACAGCGGGGTGACCTCGCCGCCCTTGAAGCCCGCCCCGAGGGTAATCGCGGTGAACAACAGCTTCCAAAACCAGCTCCACGCGTCGGCCCCGCCGATATGGAAAACCGAGGACGTGGTGACATCGCCAGCGAACGGACTAAAGGTGCCGAGTCCGAGGTATTCGCGGGTTCCCAGGGCGTAGGCCAGCGCGATCACCGCGAGCCCGCCGATCGCCGGGCGCAGCCAGTAAATGGATACAAAACGCGTCAACCCAGCCTGCACCCCGTGCGTGGCGGAGGTGAACAGCCGCGCGCATAAGCCAAAACACGCCCCGGCGAGCGCGACTTTGGCCAGCACCAGCAGGTCGAGTTTGCCCCACGTGAAGGGGCCCGCGGGCAACGGGCCTGCGATTAACCATTCCGTGTGGTGGATGCCCCAGGCCGAACAGGTCAGGTCGCCAATGACGGCGGCCAAAAGGCACGGGATGAGCATCGTGTACTGGACTCGCCCGAGCGTGAGCACTTCCAGGGCGAACACCGCTCCGGCCAGCGGCGTGCCGAAGACCGAGCCGAAGCCCGCCGCCACGCCCGCCATGAGCAACAAGCGCCGGTGCTCGGCCGGGATGCGGCAGAGCTTGGCAAACGTACTGGCAAGTCCGCCGCCCATCTGCACCGCCGTGCCTTCGCGCCCGGCGGAACCACCGACCAGATGCGTGAGCAGCGTGGCGCCGAGAATGAGCGGGGTAATGCGCGCGGGAACCCCGCCGCCCGGCTCGTGAATTTCGTCGATAATGAGATTGTTGCCGCGCGCAGCCGACTTGGCGTGGTGGCGGTAAACCCAGGCCATGGCGACACCCGCAACCGGCAGCAAAAACAACAGCCACGGGTGGTCGAAGCGCACCTGCGTTACCCGGTCGAGCGACCAGAGGAAAAACGCGCTGGCCGACCCGCACAACACGCCCACCGGAGCGACCAGCAGCAGCCAGAGTCCGAGCGGGCGAAGGCTGTCCGAGTAGGTG
>JBIIMH010000321.1:0-3352 GCA_044338095.1 Rariglobus sp.
CTCCTCGGCTTCTTTTTGTGCCGTTTACTCCACTTCCTGCGTTCGTTGTCCGTCCCGGCATACCGGGATCAGTTTTTTGCGGTAATGTCGTAAGGTGTCTTTTTCAGGGCCGACTCATTAGTCACGCCACTTCGTGCTCCGCGCCCATGCTTTCCGTCACCGATCTCTCCGTCACCTATGGTGCGATTCAGGCCGTAAACGGCATCTCCTTCGAGATCCCGCGCGGTGCCATCGTCACGCTCATCGGCGGCAACGGGGCCGGTAAAACCACGACCTTGCAGGCCATCTCTGGGCTGATCCGCCCGCGTGCAGGCAGCATCCGCTTTAACGGTGAGGACATTACGCGCCTGGCCTCCCACGAGATCGTCGCCTGCGGGCTTTGCCACGTGCCCGAGGGGCGCTTGGTGTTCGCCAACTTGACGGTGGCCGAAAACCTCGCGCTCGGTGCCTACCTGCAGCGCGACACGGCACTCAACGAACGGACCCGTGAGCACGTTTTCACGCTTTTTCCCCGGCTCAAGGAACGCCTCAAACAAACCGCGGGCACGCTCTCCGGCGGCGAGCAGCAAATGCTGGCGATTGGCCGCGCGCTTATGGGGCAGCCGAAGTTCCTCATGCTCGACGAACCCTCGCTGGGCATAGCCCCCCGCCTCGTATCGACGATCTTTGAAAAAATCGTGGAGATTAACCGCGTTGAAGGCCTGACCATTCTGCTGGTTGAGCAAAACGCCCACCTCGCACTGGAGATTTCCTCGCACGCCTACGTGCTGGAAACGGGGCAAATCACCGTGTCCGGGGCCAGCAGCGAACTGCGCGACGACCCTCGCCTCAAAGCCGCCTACCTCGGCGGCTAGCGACTTGCGGCGGACACGGGGGCTTAATGCGAATGCTCCAGGGTGAGCATCACCACGCCTAGCACGGTGAACACCAGACCGAGCAACGCCGCCTCCCAGTGTTCGATGCGCTTGAGCTCAACTTTTTCGAGCCCCACCAAGGTCAACCACGTAAACAACAACATGCCGCCAAGAGTGCCCACTGCGAGAATGCCGCTCAGCACAAAAAAGCCCGGCCAACCAAATTGGACGCCTGACAGGTAAATGGGCAAAAAGCCCTCGCACGGCGAGAGCGTGAGCATCACAAACAGGCCGCTGATCGCCGCCCAGTCACTCTGGCGAGTCGAGACGAGCGGACTGCCCTCGAGTTCGGCTTCGAGGTGGCTGTGTGCTTTTTCATGACCGCAATGTGCACTCGGTTCGTGGCGACCTCCCGGGGTGTGGTGATGCATGAGCCCCTGCCCCCGCCACTGGCGCCAAAAGTAAAAGGCCGCCACCGCGAGCAGGACAACCCCGGCCACTTGGGTGAACGCATAGCCGAAGTGATGATCGAGCTGAAAACCGAACCACGCGATCGCCAGCCCGAGCAAGCTGGTCAGAGCCACATGCCCCAAGCCGGCAAAAACGGCCACGCCCAAAGCCTTGGGCCGGCTCCAGCGCCGTGCACGCGCCACAAGTACGAAGGGCAGCCAGTGCGTGGGGATCGCCGCATGAAAAAAAGCCACGGTAAAACCGGTCATTGCGATCGTGGCTAGGGCGGTGGAATTCATGCGATTGAAAAAGACGTAATCCAGCATCAAGCCACCAGGCTCAGTCCGCTGTCGAATGCGAACTGTAGCAAAGTCTTCAAGCCCCCCGATCGCACGCCAGCGCTCCGAGCGCCTTCTGCGGCAGCGCCTCCCTGATCAATGAAAAACAACCTTGGAGTGGGCGGAACAATCTCGCCCGCGCCGAAATTTCCCTTTGCGCCTACTCCGCATTTTTGAGCCGATTGGAGCACATGGATCGAATTGCCAATGCCTTCTCCCGCGCCCGCGCAGAAAACCGCGCCGCTTTCGTCGCCTACCTCTGTGCCGGCGACCCCGATTTCGACAACTCCCTAGCCGCCTGCCGCGCCCTCATTGAAAGCGGAATCGACGTTCTGGAGCTGGGAGTGCCCTTCAGTGACCCGCTCGCCGACGGCCTCACCAACCAACTCGCCGCCCAACGCGCGCTCGCCGGCGGAATGACTGCCGCGCGCGTATTCGAACTGGTGCGCCGCATCCGCGACTTCGCGCCCCACACGCCCATCGTTTTCTACACCTACTACAACCTGGTTTTCTCCAACGGCGTGGATGCCTATGTGAGCGACGCCAAGGCGGCCGGAGTCGACGGCATGTTAACCCTCGACCTGCCCCCCGAAGAGGCCGCCGACGTGCAGGCGGCCTGCGCCCAACACGGCATTAAAACCGTGTTTATCGTCGCCCCCACCACCCCCGAGGCGCGTCTCGCCAAAATCGGCGCCGCCGCAACCGGCTTCATTTACTACGTTTCGCGCGAAGGCGTGACCGGAGTGCGCGACTCCGTTGCCAGCAACATTCCCGAGGCGGTCGCCGCAATCAAACGCCACACCGGCCTGCCCGTGGTGGTGGGCTTCGGCATCGGCCAGCGCTCGCACGTCGCCGAGGTCGCAGCCCATGCCGACGGCGTCGTGGTGGGCAGCGCCCTGGTCAACGTCATCCGCGACAACCTTGCCGACCGCGCCCAAATCGCCCCCGCGCTCGCTCGGCGCGCCACCGACTTGGTCGCCGGTACCCGGCGCTAAGTTGCGCGACTCGCCTTCCACTCCCAACGACGCCCACGCGTTTGCCTCCCGTGCTACCGGTCAAAAAAGTCCTCATCATCGAGGACAACCTTCTGCAATATAAGGTGACGGATCGCATGCTCGCGAACGCCCAAGTCGGCCGCTTCCAATCCGACTGGGCGCAGACCTACGAGGACGGCCTGCGACTCTTGCTAACGGGGGACTACGCGGCGTGCCTGCTCGATTACCAACTCGGCGAGCGCAACGGCCTGGACCTGCTCCGGGCTGCACGCGAGGAGCGGTGTGAAACCCCGGTGATTTTCCTTACTGCGGATTCCTCCGAGCAGGTGGACGAGGCGGCGATGGAGGCCGGTGCGGCTGATTATCTGGTTAAAGGTGAAATCACCCCGCGCATGGTGGAGCGCTCCATTCGTTACAGTTTAAAACTCGCCGAAGCCATGCGGGAACTGCGGCGACTGGCCACCCACGACTCGCTAACCGGCCTGCTCAATCGCCGGGCGTTCGACGCCCTGCTCAACGAGGAGGTGCAACGCGCCCGCCGCTTTAACCACCCGCTTTCGCTGATCATCGTCGACCTGGATCACTTCAAGTCAGTCAACGATACCTATGGCCATGCGGCGGGTGACGCCGTGCTGGTGGCCGCCGCCCGGCGCATCGAATCGGGTCTACGCGGGATCGACCGCGTCGCGCGCATCGGTGGCGAGGAGTTCGCCGT
>JBIIMH010000017.1:0-12049 GCA_044338095.1 Rariglobus sp.
GCCTCCGTGGGCCTGGCCTTTTTCGTCGGCCAGTTTTTCCGCGCCAACCAGGCCTCGCTGGAAAGCTACTTCGTTTTCCATCCCTGGCTCTTTTTGTTTTTGATTCCGGCCGTGGGGATGCGGCTGTGGTCGGAGGAAAAACGCTCCGGCACGATCGAACTGCTTTTCACTCTCCCGCTTACCACCTTGGAGGCAGTGTTAGGGAAGTTCCTCGCCGCGTGGGCGTTTCTCGCCCTGGCCATTCTGTTAAGTTTTCCGATGGCGATAACCGTCGGTTATCTCGGCCAGCCCGATTGGGGTGTCATCGCCAGCGGTTACCTGGGTAGCATTTTAATGGCCGGCGCCTACCTAGGCGTGTGCTCGTTGACTTCGGCGCTGACCAAAAACCAGGTCGTGAGCTTTGTGCTCAGCGTGCTGGCCTGCCTGGTGTTGGTGTTCCTCGGCTGGAGCGTGTTCAACGGCGCGCTTTCCGCAGTGCTCCCGGTCTGGGCCGTCGACCTCGTGGCCAACTTCAGCTTCGTCACCCATTTCGACGCCTTCACCAAGGGGATCATCGACCCGAAGGACGTCGTTTTCTTCCTCTCCCTCACCGGCTTCACGCTCTTTTTGAACGTGGTCGCTCTTGAACGCTAATCTTCGCGCCTCCGCATCCATGAAAACCGGAAGCAAAGCTCTCGTTATACTCCTCCTGTTCGGCGGTCTCTTCTTTGTTAATTTCATCGCCTCGCAACTGCCCGTGCGCGGTGACGCCACCTCCGGTGGTATCTACACGCTGTCGTCCGGTACCCGGACGATCCTGCAAAAAATTGAGGAGCCGGTCGTCCTCGATTTCTATTTCTCGAAGGACGCCGCCGGCCTGCCCGTATCCTATAAAAACTACGGTGTCCGCGTGCAGGAGATGCTCCGCCAATACGTGCGCGCCTCCGGCGGCCGCCTCTCGCTCAATGTCGTCAACCCCCGGCCCGATACTCCCGATGAGGAACGCGCCACCGCCGCCGGCCTCCAGCCGCAAGCCGTCCCTGGCTCCGGTGAGCCGGTATTTTTCGGGTTGGTCGCCATCCAGGCCGACCAGCAGAAGGCGATCCCCGCCTTCACCCCGCAGCGGGAGAGCTTCCTTGAGTACGACGTCTCGCAGCTCGTGCAATCGATTCAGCAGCTGGCCCGACCGAAACTCGGCCTGATCTCCAGCCTGCCGCTTCAGCCCTCGGCGTTTAACCCGATGATGCCGATGGCCCGCCCGCCCGAGCCGGGCCAGCTCATCGCCATCGAATGGGCGCGCAGTTTTGAGATTGTCCGCATTGAGTCCACGGTCGAAAAACTTCCCGACGGTCTCGCCGCCCTGGCGGTGATCCATCCTCAGGGCGTGTCGCCAAAACTCCAATATGCGATCGATCAGTTTCTGCTCGCTGGCAAGCCCGTGTTCATCGCGGTCGACCCCGCCTCGCAATACTCTAAGCGCCAGCGCGCCGCCAGCTTCGGCGGGCCTTCGTCCAACGCCTCGAGCGACCTCCATGACTTGTTCAAAGGCTACGGGATCGCCTACGACTCCGCGAACGTCACCGGTGACCTAGACCGGGCCACGCCCGTGCAGGTTTCGGGTAACGGACAGGTCGCCCGCTTGCCGGTTTGGCTGACGCTGGACGGGGCCGCGCTTAACTCCAGTGCCTTGCCCACCTCCCAGCTCCGGTCGTTGCTTTTCATTGAGCCCGGCAGTTTCCGCATTACCCCCCAATCTGGTGTTACCGTCACCCCGTTGGTGGAGACGTCCGCTCGCGCTGGTGACGTCATGGCCAACACCCTCGACATGCTGCCGCCTGATCAGGTTGACCGGCAGATCATCCCCGCGGGCAAGCGGACACTTGCCGCATTGATACAGGGCAAGTTGACGACGGCCTTCCCCGACGGCCCGCCGCTGTTGGCATCCGATCCCGGCCAGCTCAAGGAAGCGAAGGGCACGGCCACGCTGGTGCTCGTCGCCGACACCGACTGGCTGCTTGATGACTTCAGTATTCGGAAGGTGAATTTTTTAGGCACCCAGGCAGCCGAACCGCTCAACGATAACCTCGCTTTCGGTGGCAACACCCTCGACTACCTCGCCGGTTCGCAGGAACTGATCTCCATTCGAGGCAAGGGGACTTCGCTGCGTCCCTTCACAGTGGTTCAGCAAATGGAGGTCGAGGCGCAGAAAAAATACCTGGAGCAGCTCGTCGCCTTGGAGGCGCGCCTCAGCGAAACCCAGGCCAAGCTCGGTCAGCTGCAAGTCAAGGCCAGTGATGGCGGCCGACTGGTCGCCACGCCCGAGATGCAGAAAGCAATCGAGGATTTTCAAAAACAGGAGGCCTCCATGCGCCGTGAACGCCGCGAGATCCGCCGTGCCCTGCGCGAGGACATCGACGCTCTCGGCAACGGTCTGCTCGTCATTAACTTGCTCGCAACACCGATTCTGGTCGGCGCCTTCGGCCTTTGGTTTCACCGCGCCCGCCGCCGCTAACTCAGATTTTTCCGACCATGAAGCTCAAAACCCTCCTCATCGTCGTCGCCCTCCTCGCCGTGCTCTCCGCGGCAGCGTGGTGGTTTAATCGGCCGGTTTCGCCGCCCTCGTTGACGGATGCGCGCGTGGGCGCTCCGCTGCTGGATTCGGCCTCCGCCGAGAAGGCCGCCCGTGTGCGCCTCACTGAAAACGGCAAAACCGTGCTGCTGGTGCGCGCCGCTAGCGCCAGCTGGCAGGTCGCCGATTATCATGACTTGCCGGCCGATTTCGCCAAACTGGCCTCGCTCGTGAAATCCCTCATGACCGCACGGGTTGAGCGGCTGGTCACGGCCTCGCCCGAGCGCATCGCCAGGCTGGGCTTTGGCGAGACGGCTCTCACCGTGCTCGATGAGGCGGACAAGCCGCTGCTGGAACTGAGCCTGGGTAAACCGGCCGAGGGCGGCGGCCGGTTCCTGCGTTTCGGCAGCGACAAGCCGGCTTATCTGACCCGGCTTGATACCTGGTTGGACCTTGAGCCCCGCAACTGGGCCGATACCGCCTTGGTACGTTTTAACCCGGCCGACATCGCCAAAATCACGCTGAGTCTTCCCGGGGGAGGCCCGCCTCTGGCCCTCACGCGTATCGACGCCAATGCCGCTTTCACCGTCGGGGTGACTCCGGAGGGCAAACGTCTTAAGTCCGAGGTCGTGGTCTCACTCCTGGATACGTTGGCCCAGTTGCGTTTTACAGAAACCTCGCCGCTGGAGGAGCCGAAGGCAGTGGCCGCCCGCGTCGCCGCCCGCACGCTCACGTTGACCACCTTTGGCGGCAAGACGCTCACCTTCGCGTTCGGTCGCGAGCCCGAGCGCACCGTGATCAAGGCCGACGCGCTCAAGCCCGATTTGGCTTTGCCGGCAGCTCTGGCGGCTAGCTTGGCAAAGCCGTCTCCGCTGCCCAGTGCGGACAAGTTCGGGCCGGGTTCATTTGCTGCGGTCCCGCTTACGGAAAAACTCCCCGCCGGCCCGGTTTTTGTTGTCATCACCGATTCGGACGCCTCTTCCACAGTTAACGCGGCGATGAAGAAGCGGGCGTTTCAGGTCGGCGAATTTGCACTCAACGCCCTGCCCGCAAGCGCCGAGGCGCTCTTCGAGTTGGTCCCTCCACCCGTCGCTCCCGCGCCGGGCGCGAAGTGACTCTCACCTTGCCAACGAGTCCGGTGATACACTGCATTCAGGGCTAAATGAATACCGACCGGCCCATCTCCGACCTCTTTGACGAATGCCGCCCGCTGCGCTCGCTCGAATTTTTCCCGCCCAAGGATGATGCCGGCGTCGAGGCGCTGCGGCAGACCGCCACCGCGCTTAAGGCGATTCCTTGGGATTTTGTGTCCGTCACCTATGGCGCGGGCGGCACCACTCGCGAGAAAACCGCCCAGGTCAGTCGTCTGCTTAAGGACGAACTCGGCTTCACGGTTATGCCCCACCTGACCTGCGTCGGACACAGCCGCAGTGAGCTCACGGCGCTTGCCGACCAGATTTACGCCGGTGGTTTTCGCAACATCATGACGTTGCGCGGTGACCCGCCCAAGGGTGCAACCGAGTTTACCGTTGCGCCCGACGGCCTGCGTTACGCCAGCGAACTGGTGGCGCTGCTGAAGTCGCGGCATCCCGATTTTTGCCTCGGTGTGGGCGGCTATCCAGAGAAACACCCGGAGGCGATTTCGCTCGAAGCCGACCTCGACCACCTCAAGCGCAAGGTCGATGCAGGCGCCGCGTTTGTGACCACCCAGTTGTTTTTCGACAACGCGATCTATCACCGGTTTGTGGACAAGTGCCGCGCCGCTGGGATCACGGTGCCGATTGTGCCCGGCCTGATGCCGGTCCTCTCGGTGAAACAGGTTCAACGCATCGCCACGCTCTCGGGCTCGGTGTTGCCGACCGCGTTGGCCCGACGCCTGGAGGTCGCTGAGGTTAACCCCGACGTGGTGGAAATCATGGGGATCGATTGGGCGCTCACGCAGATCCGCGATCTGCTCGCTAACGGGGCACCGGGTTATCACCTCTATATTCTGAACCGGGCAAAGAGTGCACTGGCCCTCGCTGCCGGGCTGGCGGCCTAGTTAATTCCGGCTGTCTGAGCGCCGTAGTGGGTTGGCGGCGCCATTCCCTGTTCAATCGGTTAGAGCAGGTCGTGTTCGACCTTGCGTTCGAGGACGGCCTCAAACTCACGCCGCAGGGCATCGGGCTTGCCCTTCAAATTGGGCATGAGTGCGAGCCATTGATAAACCTCTTCGCGCAAGTGTTTGGGCATGACAGGGGCGGTCGCCAGGCTGCGATCGAGGGCGCGCACGCAGGCATCGGCGATGACCTCGCACATGGTTTGGGCGTCGGCGGTACTGTGCTGGCCGGCAAGACACACGACTTCGTCGAGTTTGTTTTTGCGGGGCGCGGTGCTGAGACGGGTTTGCCGCGCGGTTTTGTATAGACCGATGCTGTTGAGCACGACGGTGGCGGTGCGCGGATAGAAGCTCGACATCAGATTCCACGGATCGCCGACCTGGTCTCCACCGTGGCGAAAGTCACTGCGCAGAATCACCGCAGGGATATCGGCGAATTTGGCGAACATGAACTCAACGACGGTGCCCGAGTCGAGTTCAGTACCGTCATAGTTAAATAGCGCCAAGTCGCAGGAAAGCAGGGCGCGGATATCGGCGTCGCGGATACTTTGCGCGGTCGTTCGGCGTTGTTCTAAGTTTTGCGGGAGAACGCACAGGTATTTACCGTGTGACTTTTCGAAAATCGCCTCGGCTAGGTAGGCGTTGCCGATGAGGTGCTTTAGGCTGAAAAGCTCGCTGCCGAAATAAACCGTGTAGCTTTTTTTCTTGGATTTGCTGCCTCGGGACATGGGTTCTGAGCAAGTCCACGGCAGTCGAAGGCCACAACGTTTTTTGACGAATAGCCCTAAGGTTGGCTTTTGGGCTGATTGCCGGAACTCAGCGAGCGGGCTGGGCCAGGAAACTCGGGCGGTAGCTAGGTCCAGCGCTGTGGCGGCTTAATCGCGCCAAATATAAAGGGCTGTGGCGAGTGCGGCAAAGGCGATGGTTGGGGCGACCAGCCAAAGCGGGTGGATGGGGACGTTGTAGGCGATGATGGCCCACCAGATGACGGCGCATTTGACGAGAATCAGTACCCATCCAGCGGCGATCCATTTTTCAGCGCGCGGGCTGCGGGGTTCGCGGGGCAGCGAGGCAAGGGAGCTGTTGGCTTTGGCTTGGGATGAGTCAGTGGGGGCGGTTTGGCTGGACATAAATGAGGTGAGTGTGCGGGCTTAAACGGAACGGCGGCTGGTTGAAGGTGGGGGAAAAGAGCGCACTCCGCCGCTGAAGGCAAAGTCCATGGCCCATTTTGACGAAGGCGGCTAATTCGATATATCGAGTTTTTCCTTGCGCTTAGGAAATGCCTGACCATTTCTAGCGTCTTCATCGTCAGAGAAGCGTTAGATGACAGGAACTGGTAAGTCGTCAGTGGGTATTGGACCCGGGATGATTTGAAACCCGATAGTCGGGAACGGACTGGCAGCAGACGGGGATCGACGAATCATTACTATGAGTTCCAAGCTCTACGTTGGCAACATGTCCTTCAAAACCTCCGAAGACGAGCTCCGCTCCGCTTTCGGCCAGTTCGGCAACGTCACTGACGTTTATGTCGCTATGGACAAAATGACCGGCCGCCCCCGCGGTTTCGCGTTTGTCACTTTCTCTTCCCCTGAAGAGGCGAAGATCGCTGCTGAGAAGCTGAATGGCGTCGATCTCGGCGGCCGCGCTCTCACCGTTAACGAAGCCCGTCCGAAAGAGGAAGGCGCTGGCCGTTCCTTCGGTGGTGGCGGCGGCGGCGGTGGCCGTGGCTTCGGTGGTGGCGGCGGCGGCGGCGAACGCCGTGGCGGCTTCGGTGGTGGCGGCCGCTCCGGCGGCGGCGATCGCCGTTACTAATTCCTGTTTCGGCCTAAACGGCTGATCCCGAAATTTCCAAGGGCGAGACGCCTACCGCGTCTCGCCCTTTTTGTTTTCAATTTTTCTGCACCGCTCTGGCGGTTTTTAGGACGGGCGACTTCCGCTTGTCCGTGGGCGCGCGGGTCGCGCGTCCTCTGCTGTGCGCTTCCATGCGCCTGTATTTAGTCCGGCCCGCTATTCGTTCCCATGTCATTTAAAGATCTCAATCTGTCCGCGGACGTGCTCCGCGGTGTCGTCGCGGCCGGTTACACTGACCCGACACCCATTCAGCTTCGCGCCATTCCTGTGGTGCTGTCCGGTCGCGATTTGATCGCCTCCGCGCAGACCGGCACCGGCAAAACAGCGGCGTTCGCGCTGCCCATTCTCTCCAAGCTCGGTGCCCACGGGCGTGCTCCTCGCGTGCTTATTCTAGAGCCCACGCGCGAACTCGCCGCCCAGGTTGAAACCGCTTTTCGCGACTTCGCCCGCTTTACCGATCTGCGCACGGTCGCCCTTTTTGGTGGCGTGGGCTACGGCGCACAACGCGCCGAGCTCAAGCGCGGAGTCGATGTGATTTCCGCCACCCCCGGTCGCCTGGTGGATTACATCAAGGGTGGGGAGCTTTCGCTCAACACCATCGAAATCCTCGTCCTCGACGAGGTGGACCGCATGCTCGACATGGGCTTCCTGCCGATCGTCAAAGACATCATCGCGCGCTGCCCCAAGGGCCGGCAGACCCTGTTTTTCTCGGCCACCGTGCCGCCTGAAATCGCCGCCGTCGCAGCGTTTGCGTTGCGCAATCCCGACCGCGTCGAATGCGGCATCAACCGCTCCGTCAACACTTCGGTGAGCCACGCGCTTTACCCGGTCGCCTGGGCGCAGAAGTTCGACCTGTTGGTCGCCCTGCTGGAGAAAACCGATTTCCAGAGCGTGCTCATTTTCAGCCGGACCAAACATGGCGCCGACAAGATTGCAGCGCGCCTCAAGTCGGCCAAGCACACCGTGGCGATCCTTCACGCCAATCGTTCGCAGAACCAGCGCATTGAGGCGCTGGCCGGCTTTAAGAGCGGTAAATACGAAGTCATGGTGGCCACCGATATCGCCGCGCGAGGTATCGACGTGGCGGGCGTGACCCACGTGATAAATTACGACGTGCCGGAGAATCCCGAGGATTATGTGCACCGCATTGGTCGCACCGGCCGCGCCATGGCCGTGGGTGATGCCTTCACGTTGGTATCGCCGGAAAACGCCGACGATATCCGTGACATCCAGCGCTTTATTGGAGCGAAGATCCCCGAGTTACGCCTGGAGGGATTTCCTTACCAGCCGTTTGTGTTGAACCCTTCGTACCCTAAAAAAGCTCAACAGAAGCGCGGCGGTGGCGGTGGTGGGCGTCCCGCGCAGCGTCAGTCCGGTGGCCGCCAAGGTGGCGGCGGCGGGCGCTCAAGTGGCGGTGCAGGTTCCGGCGGCGGTGGTGCTGGCGGTCGTGGTCGCCGCTAGGACTCACCACTAGTGTTCATCGGCGGATGGAAAGTATCCGTCGATGGGGCTCGGTTGGTAAGAATTTTATTCCGCTCAACGGGCGTAGAGGTATAACCTGCGTTCATGAGTGACGAGCAGCCACCCCCTCCGCTACGCCTCCGGCCTCGTAATCGAGGCGCTTCGGCTACTCCTGCATCACCGATACCGCCTTCAGGGGGGGCCATTGATCCCGGCACTGGGGGGGCGGCTGCGCCCGGAGCCGCCTCGGTTGCGGCTCCCGTACCCGGGCGTTTTAGGCTCAAACCGAAACTAACTCCTGGCGCAGCTGAGCCGGCGATTAGTTCGGAGTTCCCTTCTCCTACGCATGCGCCGTCCGCCGCATCGGAATCGGTTATCATCCCCCTGCTAAAACTCAAAGTAGCCACATCTGCCACAAGCGATCCGGTCGTTGAATCCATGCCGGATGCCAATAATGCGCCTCCTGCATTTGTTGGCCAATCTGATGCGGCTGTGATCTCGGATGCGCTGCAAATAGGCCGGAATTCCGCCACCGATGATCAGTCTTCGCCGGTTCATATTCTTGGTGTAACACCGCATGCGGATTCCGTTGAGGGGCATATCGAAGAGCCCGTATCCAGCCCGGTCGCACGGGCTACTTCGCCGCCCTTACCCACTCCAACGCCCTTGGTGGTGAAACCCGCGAAGCCCAAGGCCGCTGCAAGTTCGCCGCGCGCTTTGATCCTAGGCGGTCTCGTGTTGCTACTGTTGGGCGGCGGTGCGGGTGCCTACTTTTATTTAATGCAGGAAGAGCCCCCGCCTCCGCCGCCCTTGGTCCGCCGTGCCCCGGTTACGCCGGTTCCGAAACCCGCCCCGGCAGCTCCTGCGGTGGCTCCCTCTGTGCCGACTCCGGAATTGGCAGGACTCGATCCTCTGCCTCCGGCCCCCGGCAGTCAAAAGCCTGAAGCCGCTGTCCCCGCCAAGCCCACAAAAGCCCCCGTTGTTCCGGTAATGACACCTGCGTTCCGGCTCTGGCTCGATGGAGTCCGCATTAATGGGGTTACCGCAAGTGCCGGCTCGGTGCCTCGCGTAATTATTAACGGTCGCCTAGTTCGTCCCGGTGACACGATCGATGCTACCGAAGGCATCGTGTTTGAATCGGTCGACACCGAGAAGAAGTGCGTGATGTTCAAAAATCGCGCCGGTTTCGTGGCGGCCAAACCGTATTGAGCGGCTTGGTGGCTCGCTATCGGTGTCGAACCCGACTCACCACGTATCCACCGGGCCCTTGGGTACGGGAATCGATTCGCGGGCGAACACGGGGTCGTCGGCCGCTCGCATAAATGAGGCTATCATGGGGTCGGGCGTGAATTTGGGCAGCAGATTGCCTGCCTCGTCGCAGAACGGGCGGCGCCACTCCAAGAATTCGGCCAGCGCCGACTCGAAGTCGGCCCGCGACTTGATACTGATGATTTTCGCTTTGAACGGCTTCGATGGGCCGAATCGTTTGGCGTACCACGGCGCGACTTTTCTAAACAGCTTAGAACCCTGTTCCTCGCCGTAGAATTCGCAGTACCGCTCGAAGTGGCGGCACAGCACGCGAACGCGCTCCGCAAAGTCGGCTTCGGGTAACAGCTCGCCGGTGCGCAGGTAGTGATCGGTACGGCGGAAAATCCAAGGGTCGTAAAATGCCCCTCGCCCCACCGAAATCCCATGGCAACCAGTCTGGTCGATCATGTGTTTGGCTGCTTCGGGCGTGGTGACATCGCCGTTGCCGATCACGGGGATG
Source organism: Rariglobus sp. (assembly GCA_044338095.1). Taxonomy (GTDB): domain Bacteria; phylum Verrucomicrobiota; class Verrucomicrobiia; order Opitutales; family Opitutaceae; genus Rariglobus. Next base: position 9,727 of record JBIIMH010000017.1, read on the forward strand.
GCTTTGACTGCTTGGACCACCGAGCGAATGCCCGCGAGATTCACCTGACCGGCAAAGCCCTGCGCGCGCGTGCGCCCGTGGACAAAAACCGCCGCGACACCGGCGTCTTCCAGCACTCGGGCAAGGTCGGGGGCGGTGAGGTTATCGTCGTCCCAGCCGAGGCGCATTTTGGCGGTGACGGGGATTTTGACTGCCGCGATCATGTCGCGAACCAGGGCGGCGGTTTTATCGAGCTCGGTCATCATGGCGGAGCCGCCCCCGATTTTGACGACTTTTTTGACTGGGCAGCCCATGTTTATATCGACGGACTGGGCGCCCATTTCCTGGCAGAGCACGGCGGCGTCGCGCATCTCTTCGGCGACGGAGCCGAAGAGCTGGATGGCGAGAGGGCGGTCCTCGGGGCAGGAGGCGACGAGCTGGAGGGCTACGCGGTTGCGTTCGAGAAGCGAGCGGGCGTTGACCAGATCGGTGGTGGCCCAGCCCAGTCCGCCCAGTTCACGCACGGTGAGGCGCATGGGCAGGTTGGTGTAACCAGCCAATGGAGACAGAAAAAGGTTGGAGGAAAGCTGGTGCGGGCCGATGCGCATGGACGTGCTGATAATGACTCACCTTGCGCCCCATCGCCCCCGCTACAAACGCAAAAAACATGGTCCTCGAGGCGAATGCTCCCAACACGGAGGGGGCGGAAAAAACGGGTGTTTTTAAAATGGCGTTGGCCCGTGCCCGTTTGGGCGTACAAGTAGAATTTATGGCAACACCTCGCACGCCGGTGCTCCTTTACGATGGCGAATGCGGGTTATGCCAATGCCTCGTACGCTTGATGCTCAGAATCGATCGGCGCGGGGTGTTGTGTTTCGCACCGCTTCAGGGCTCCACGGCGCAGGCGTTTTTGCGCCGCCACGGGTTAAATAAGACAGATTTCGATAGTCTGGTCTTCGCGGTGGATCTGGCTCAAACGGACGCGGGTTTTTACCAAAGATCGGCCGGGGTTTTGGCCGCATTGAGCGAACTGGGCGGGTGGGCGCGTTTACTGGCGCGGCTGCTGGCCGCCGTGCCGGTGCTGTGGCTTGACGCAGGTTATCGGTTGGTCGCTCGACTCCGGTATCGGCTTTTTGGGCACTATAGGCCGAAGCCGTTGCCCAAGCCGGATTGGGCGCGGCGGATTCTGGATTAACCGAGCGCGGTGACCGCGAGTTTTAGGCGGCGCAGGGCCTCGGCGAGGGTGGCGCGGGGGCAGCCGATGTTGATACGCACGTGACTGCCGCGTTTGGCCCCAAAGAAGGCGCACTCGCTCAGGCCGACTCCGTGGTTTTCAAAATGGGCGATCGGGTCGGGCAGGTTCAGGGCCTCAATGTTGATCCAAGCCAGGTAGGTGGCCTCCATCGGGGCTTCGATGCGGAGGGCGGGTAATTCGCGGGCGATAAAATCGAGGAGGAAATCGCGGTTGCCGCGCAGGTAGGCGAGCAGGCCCTGGCGCCACGCTTCGCTGTCGCGGTAGGCGGCCTCGCAGGCGGCGAAACCCAGCGTGGTGACCTCGGCGACGATTCCGGTGGTCGCACGCACGAAGCGTGCGCGCAGGGTGGGCGAGGGGATGATCGCAAAGGAGGTGCCCAGCCCGGGGACGTTGTAGGTCTTGCTCGGTGCCATGAGCGTCACGGTGCGCTCGGCCAAGGCTGGTGAAAGCGTGGCGGCGGGGATGTGCGGCAGCGCGGCGTCGAGGATGAGGTCGCAGTGGATTTCGTCGGAGCAGAGCACGAGGTCGTGGCGGGTGCAGAACTCGCCAAGTTTTTCCAGTTCGTCGCGACGCCAGACGCGGGCGAGCGGGTTGTGGGGGTTACAGAGAAAGAAGAGTTTGGTCTGGGGTGTGACGGCTTTTCCAAGCGCGTCCCAGTCGATCTTCCAGCGGCCGGGTTGGCTGGTGGCGTCGAGGACGAAGGGCACCGTTACCGAGACGCGGCCACTATTTTTGGGCGCGGTCATGAAGGGCGGGTAAACGGGGGTGAGGGTCAGCACTTCTTCGCCGGGTTGCGCGAAGGCCTGGGCGGTGACGTTGAGCCCGCAGACCAGTCCTGGCAGCCAAACGATCCAGGTCGGGTCGATGGTCCAGCCGTAGCGGGAGGCTAGGGCGTCGGTGACGGCGGACACGGTGGCAGCGGTCGGTCGGGCGTAGCCAAAAATGCCGTGCTCCACGCGCTCGTGCAGGGCGGCGATGATGGCGGGCGAGGAGCGGAAATCCATGTCGGCCACCCAAAGTGGGAGGATGTCGCGGCCGGCGTATTTTTGCCACTTTTGCGAGTCGGTGCCGAGGCGCTGCGGGACGGTA
>JBIIMH010000322.1:0-3323 GCA_044338095.1 Rariglobus sp.
GTTTGAGCAGGATGAAAATGGCGGCAAATTCGCTGCGTACTATGATCGTATCTTCGTCGATCACACTCGCCATATAGTTGCGTTCAGGCGGGGCGAGTCGGGTAGTCCGATCATGCGCGTAGGCGAGGACGAATTCAGGCATCTTCTCCGGGGCCAACTCGTAATCGGCGATGCCGGTGGCGATCGCGCTGCGGGGCATGCCATCGAACTCGGCGGTGTCGGGGTCTTGGACGATAACCAAGCCGCCGGCCTGGTGCACGGCGAGCACCCCCTCGGTGCCGTCGGAGCCGGTGCCGGAGAGGATCACGGCGACCGCGCGCGGCCCGGCGTCGGCTGCCAGCGAGCAAAGGAACACGTTGATCGGCAAATCCGAGTTACGCACCGCTGCACGATCCGCCTCGCGTTCGGTAAGGATGAGGCGGCCCGCCTGCACGGTCATGACTTTTTTGGGTGGAATCAGATAAACCGAGTCGGGTTCGATGAGCATGCCATCTTCCACCCGGTGGATCTTCATGGTGGTTTGGCGGCCGAGCAGGTCGTCCATCAAGCTGCGGAAGTCGGGCGAGAGGTGCTGAACCACTACAAAACTGCAGCCGGACTTGGTCGGCATTTGGTGGAAAAATGTCTCCAGAGCACGTAGCCCTCCCGCCGAGGCGCCAAGGCAAACGATGGGTGGAAGCGGCGAATCTGCGATGGGTGTGGGCTGGCTCATGGTGCAGGGCGAGGCGGCTACGTGCGATTATGGAGGGCGCGGTGTAACCGATTTTTAATAAATCGGGCTTACTGGTGTCACGTGAAATGCGTGCGCCGCTGTAACGAGGCAGGGGCCGACTTCGTGTGGGCTGGATCGACACACGCTTAAACCGGCCCGGCGTGCCTCGCTCTCGCAACGCAACCACCAGCGTCCAAATCACCTAGCGGCACAATTTGCCGCTTCTTGAGCGCGATCTTCGTTTTTCTTTTCCGCCGCGCTTCAGGCGTCTTTTTTTAAATTATTAAAACTTGTTGTTTAACGGCTTATGGTTGTTGGTGCGCGCTTGGCAGCGGGCTTGCTAGGGAAGTTCTCCCTTTCAATGGCCGACGACGACAAAGACTCAAAGACCGAAGAAGCCTCAGGCAAGCGCCTGACGGAGGCCCATGACAAGGGGCAGTTCGCGCGTACGGCGGAGTTGGGCATGGTTTGCTCGCTGGCCGCCGCGTTTTTTTCGCTCACCCTCGGGGCCACCAGCGGGGCGCAAGAGGTTGCCGAGTACACCAGCAACGTGTTGGGGAACCTGAGCATCGATCCACTCCTGCCCGGGCACTTTCCGCTGCCGCTGGTGGCCGCCGGCAAGGTCGTGGCCATCGTCTTGACGCCGATTCTGCTGGCCACCGTGGTGGCTTCATTGCTCGCCGGCGGACTTCAGAGCGGCTTCCAGCTCACCCCCGATGCGTTCGGTTTCAAACTCGAAAAAATCAACCCGATCCCCGGGTTTCAGCGCCTGGTTTCCCAGCAGGTCGTGGTGAACGGCTGCATCGACTTTTTGAAAATGTGCGCGATCGGCGCGTGCCTGTGGATTGCGCTCAAGCAGTTGCTGGCTGACCCGCTGTTCACCACGCCGATGGAGGTCGCTTACCTGGGCCAATTTATGCTCGGCAGTATGCGCTCCCTGCTGTCGCGCCTGATGCTCGCCTTGGGCGTGATCGCCGCGATCAGCTACGCCTACGAAAAGTACAAAACGGGCAAGGACCTCATGATGACCAAGGAGGAGGTCAAGGAGGAGGTGAAGCAGGCCGAGGGTAACGCGTTGGTCAAGGGCGCCATCCGCCGCATGGCCCGCCGTCTGGCCCAGCGCCAGATGCTCGACGCCGTGGCCACCGCCGACGTGGTGGTGACCAACCCGACGCACTACGCCGTGGCCCTCAAATATGAGCGCGGCATCGACGCCGCCCCCATGGTGCTGGCCAAGGGTGAGAACGCCCTGGCCCGCCGCATCAAGGCCCTCGCCGCCGAGCACGAGGTCCCGATGGTCGAAAACCGCCCCGTCGCCCGCATGCTCTACGCCACCGCCACCGTCGGCGAGGCGATCCCGTCCGAACTTTACCAGGCGGTCGCCGGCATCCTGGCCTTTGTTTACCGCACCCACCGCTACTACTTTTATCGTCTGCCGAGCCGCCGCGCCGCCGCCGCTCAACAAGGAGGCACCGCCGCATGAGCGCCGCCCCCGCCACCACCCCGGCCCCGGTCGCCCCGGCGCTTTCTTCGGTGTTCCAGAAGCGCGCCGACCTGATTTTTACCGTCTCCCTGTTCGCCACGGTGCTCCTGCTGATCATGCCGGTGCCAACCCTCTTGTTGGACCTGCTCTTGGCCATCAGCATCGGTTTCTCGCTGCTCATGATGATGATCGTCATCTACGTGCGCGAGCCCTCCGAGTTCTCCGGCTTCCCCACGATCCTGCTGGCCTTCACCCTGTTCCGGCTGGCCCTCAACATTTGTACGACCCGTCTGATTCTCACCACGGGCGAGGCCGGCGGGGTCATCGAGTCGTTCGGCCACTTCGTTATTCAGGGCAACTATGTGGTGGGCTTCGTGGTCTTTATCATCCTGGTGTTGATCAACTTCGTGGTGATAACCAAGGGCGCTGGCCGTATCGCCGAGGTGAGCGCCCGTTTCACCCTCGATGCCTTGCCCGGTAAACAGATGGCCATCGACGCCGAGCTCAACGCCGGCGTGATCGACGAGGTTTCGGCCACCGCCCGCCGCATGAAGGTGCAAAAAGAGGCCGACTTCTACGGTGCGATGGACGGTGCCTCGAAGTTCGTGCGCGGTGAAGCCGTCGCCGGCATCATGATCACGTTGGTCAACGTGTTGGGCGGTTTCGCCATCGGCGTGATGCAAATGGATATGACCATGGCCGAGGCGCTGCAGAAGTTTACCCTGCTGTCGATCGGTGACGGTCTGGTCTCGCAGATCCCTGCGTTGGTGGTGTCGGTGGCGGCCGGTTTGCTCGTCACCCGCGCCGCCGGTAACACCGGCATGGGTGTGCAAATCGGAGGCCAGTTAATCGCTTATCCCCGCGCCCTGCGCGTCGTCGGCGTGATGTTGGCCGGCTTCGGCCTGATGCCCGGCATGCCGATTCTGCCCTTCGCTGTGCTCGGCGGCATCGCCTACTACGTCGGCCACCAATGCGGTAAGGGTAAACCCGATGAGTTTGCCGCCGCTCCGGTCGCCGTGCTGCCCGCCGCCACCGGCAAGGCCGGGGAAGCCGGTGCCAACGGAGCCAAGTCGGGTGGCACTGCCCCCGGCAACCCCAACATCCCCGAGGAGTTGCGCAAGGTTATCG
>JBIIMH010000323.1:0-3300 GCA_044338095.1 Rariglobus sp.
CTCGTCCAAGGTGGTGGCGATTTGCCTCACCTTGAACGGCGTCAAAAAGCCGTCGTTGATCCCGTCCTTAAGCGAGTACGTGTAAACCGGTTCGCCGAAGTAGGCGTAGGTGTCGACGTTGTCGCGGCGCTTGGGCGTGGCGGTCAGGCCGAGCTGCACCGCCGGCGCGAAATACTCCAAAATCTCCCGCCAACTGCTCTCGTCGTTCGCCCCGCCGCGGTGGCACTCGTCGATGACGATAAAATCAAAAAAGTCCGGCGGGTAGTCGCCAAAATACGGCGACGGTTTTCCCTCCTTGGGCGGCCCCGACATAAAGGTCTGAAAAATGGTGAAAAACAGGCTGCCGTTTTTGGGCACCGCGCCCTTTTTGCGGATCTCCTCCGGCTTGATCCGCACCAGCGCGTTGTCCTCAAAGGCCGCAAACGAGGTGAAGTCGTTATACGCCTGGTTCGCCAGTGTGTTGCGGTCGGCCAAAAACAGGATGCGCGGGCGCCGCGTCGGTTCGCCGGTTTTTTGCCAGTCGCTCAGATTCCAGCGCGCTTGAAACAGCTTCCACACCACCTGGAAAGCGATTGAGGTTTTGCCCGTGCCAGTCGCGAGGGTCAGCAGAATCCGCGTCTGCTGCTCGGCCACCCGCGCCAGCACCCGGTTGACCGCGATTTCCTGGTAAAAACGCAGCGACCAACTGCCGCTCTTGTCCGGCGTGGCCACCGCCGCAAACCGGTCCCGCCACGCGTTGGCCTCGGCGAAGGTCGCCGACCAGAGCTCGGCCGGCGTGGGATAGGCCAAAATTTCGCCCTCGGTGCCGGTCGCCATGTCGATGGCGTAGATGCCCTGGCCGTTGGTGGCGTAGGTGTGGCGGATCGCCAGCTTGCCGGCGTAGGCTTTGGCCTGGCCGACGCCCACCGTCAGGCCCTCGTCCCACGCCTTGGCTTCGACCACCGCCAGCTTGGTGTTTTTAAACACCAGCACGTAGTCGGCGATGTCGGCCTTGCCGCGCCTCCCCTGACCTTCAATCCGCCCGGCGGTGATGCGGTGCTCGCGCAGGATTTTGCTGCCCTCGACCACGCCCCAGCCCGCCGCCTTCAAGGCGGGGTCGATGTGCTCGGCGCGGGTCTCGGCTTCATTCATGGCGTGGGGGCTTGGGTTTCTTCGGTTTTGGCAGGTGAGGCAGGTGGGGCAATTTCTGCACGACCTTAGCCAACTAGGCAGACGACCTCCGCCCGGGGTTGGCGCAACTGGCGGGAGACCTCGCGACCGCCCTCGGATCGAACTTGTAAGTAACCCTTACAGGTTGCCGCGGCCACCCGCTCTCCCTCGGCTAAAATCCCCTTGAGGTGCAGCATCACGTTTTGCGACTTGGTGTTAGTCATGCCGGGAATAAAACTCCTGTCCCACCCGCTCGATGTGCTCACGCAGTTGGGGGTGGTCGAGTGTGGCGAACACCACCAGATCGATCGAATAAGGCAGCAGCAGCTCGTCGAGCTCGTCCTCCAATGCCCGTACTTCGCGAGGGCCCAATCCCTCCCCGTAGAGCGCCAGATCAATGTCCGAACCCGGCTTGTAAGTCCCCTTTGCCCGCGACCCGTACAAGACCGCCTTGGCCACTTGGGGGTGTCGGGCGAAGACGTCATGAATCTTGACCACCGTGGCCGCAGGAAGGCCATGGTTCATGCCCGATCTACCTCCGCATCGGCCAACCCCCGGAATCGCTCCTCCAAGGCCAGAAACGCCGGATGATAGCGCGTCAAAATATCCAGGGCGATCGCCTGCACCACCTCGTTGCTGTAAGTGTGCGATGACTGATTGCGCGCCTTGATCATGTCCATCCACACCTCGCCATCAGCCAGCAACCCCGCTTTGAACGCCTCGCGACTCGCGTTCTTCGAGCCAATCAACCCGACAAAACCCTGTTCCTCCAAGTAGTCCTTGAGGACGTTCCAAGCCAGCTCATGGGTGAACTCAAAGGCCTGCACCAGTCCTTGTTGCTCCAAGTCCGAAAGCGGGCGCTGTTGAGCCAACGCCGCCGCCGCCGTCAGACGCGAAAGCGCCTTGCGGTAATTTTGCAGGCGCTGAATCCAGCGGATGTCGGGTGGGTTCATGGGTGGGCAAGGTGTCGGTGCCTAGGCGTGAAGGGAATCGAAAAACTCAGAGCGCCCCGCTGAAGGCTTGGTGGAGGAGCGACTTTTTGAGCGCCGCCAGCGCCGCCAGCTTTTGCTCGTACAGGCCGGCCAGGCGTTGGGTTTCGGCGGAGAGGGCGTCGAGCTGGGCGACAGTTTCCTTCTGATCTTTCAATGAGCTCAAAGGAACGGGTAGTAGCTTCATCGCAACGCTCGATAGGTTAGCTTGCCGAGTGCCGTTCGCCGTGGGGTAGAGAATATCGAGGAAGCAGCGTGATCGCAGGTAGTGCAGAAGATAACCGTCATCGATGATGTCGTGCCTGATGGCGTCGAACTTCATGATACGTTGATTCATCAGTAAGGTGTGGCCGCAGTCTGGAATCCTGACGGCGAAACCGTAGTCCTCTTTCCCAGTAGTTCCGGTGAGCGACATGATGATGTCGCCTTCGTTCAAGACGTAGCGCGAATGCTCGGTCGCGAAGCTGTCAGGGTAAAAAACAGGATTTCGATCAAGGTCGAGTTGGTTGCCGTAGAGATTCCCCATTCGTACGAGTTGGGTCTGCGACTCGGCGACAACATCACCGCTCTTGAATGCGAAGCCATTGAGGAAGTCGCAGAGGTCACCAAGCGGCTTCTCCACCCAACCCGGGCCTCGCTGGGAGAAGAGGGCGTGGAGGTGGCTGTCGAAGAGGGCGCGGGCGTTTTTGAGGTTCTGTTCGGCGTGGGCTTGGGCGGTGGCCAGGCCCGCAAACGCTTCGTCGAGCCCCCCCACGATCCGCTCCTGCTCCGCCAGCGGGGGGTATTTTATCTCCAACTCTTTAAGCAGCCGGTAATGCCGAGCATAGCCCAGTGTGGTTAATTCGGCTGCTTGTAACTGGTAAAAGAAGAACTTGGGCTGAAGGAAATCACGAGGCGGTAAAATCTTCACTCCGTCAGCGCCAAGCACGAAGTCGAAGTTCACATACTTCAGAACCTGAGTGTGATCACCGAAGATGACGACGGGAGTGGAGACTTTAAAGACATCGGCTGCGTCGTCCCAGTAACCATTGGTGAAATCAGCCTCTTGAGACACGATTGGAAATTGGCCGTCGGCGAGGAAGTCTTTCCGTTGAATCTTGCGAGTGTATGTCACCGCTTCGATGCAGTCCTCGAATGGTTTCTTCTGCCACCCCGCCTTCAT
>JBIIMH010000324.1:0-3298 GCA_044338095.1 Rariglobus sp.
GTGCTTCTTAGGCGGACGGGTCTCGCGCTTCGACAAGGTGTTGCGCAGGGCCATGCCGACAACGGCACGGGTCTGGGAGGGCTCGATCACGTCGGTGATCATGCCTTTGCGCGCGGCGGCGAACGGTGAGGAGAACTTGGCGCGGTACTCTGCGGCGAGCTCGGCCTCCTTGGCCTTAGGGTCAGCGGCGGCGGCGATCTCACGCTTGAACAGCACCTTGACGGCACCATCGGCGCCCATGACGGCGATTTCGGCCGTGGGCCACGCGTAAACGGCATCGGCACGCATGTCGCTGCTGCACATCGCGAGGTACGCACCACCGTAGGCTTTGCGCATGATCACCGTGATCTTCGGCACAGTGGCGGAGGCGTAAGCGAACAGCATCTTGGCACCGTGACGGATGATACCGCCGCGCTCCTGGGCCAAACCAGGCATGAAGCCGGGGATGTCCACCAGGGTGACCAACGGGATACTGTAAACGTTGCAGGTACGGATGAAGCGCGCGGCTTTGTCGGACGAGTCGATGTCGAGCGTGCCGGCTTTGACGCAGGGCTGGTTGGCGACGATACCGCAAACGATGCCGTGGATGCGGGCGAACCCGATCACGATGTTTTTGGCCCAATCGCGCTGCACTTCGAGGAAATCGCCGTCATCGACCAGGCGGTTGATGACCGTCAAGACGTCAAACGGGGCCTTGGAATCGGCCGGAACCAACTCGTTAAACACCAGATCAGGGGAGATTTCGAGCTCAGCGGTGACCTTGTGCAGGGGATCGCCGGCGTTGTTGTTGGGCAAGAAGGAGAGCAACTTGCGCGACAGCTCCAGGGCGTGCGCATCGGTCTCGGCGACGAAGTGAATGTTGCCGTTGACCGAGGCGTGCACGGCAGCGCTGCCGACCTCGTCCATGGTGACGGTCTGGCCGGTGGCCGACTTGATCACATCCGGGCCGCAGATGAACATCTGGGCGTTGGACTTCGTCATGATGATGAAGTCCGTGAGCGCAGGGCTGTAGGCGGCACCACCGGCGCACGGGCCGGCGATGATCGAGATCTGCGGCACCAGGCCGGAAGCGAGCACGTTGTGGAAAAACACCTGGCCGTAACCGGAGAGCGAATCGTCGCCTTCCTGAATACGCGCGCCACCCGAGTCGTTGATGCCAAGAATGGGCATACCGACCTTCATCGCGTAGTCCATCAGGTCGCAGATTTTCCGGGCATGAACGCGTCCGAGCGAGCCGCCGCAGACGGTGAAATCTTGGCTGAAGGCCGCCACAGGACGCCCGGCGACATAACCCACACCGGTCACAACGCCGTCACCGGGGAAGGACTTATCTTCCAGACCGAAGTCGTGGCAGTCGTGGTCAACGTGCATGCCCCACTCCATAAACGTGTTGGCATCAAAGAGAGCGAGCAGGCGTTCGCGTGCGCCCATCAGCCCCTTGGCGTGGCGGGCTTCGAGTTTATCGAGGCCGCCCGCCTCGTTGGCGATGCGGCGCTTTTCAGCGAGTTGAGCGAGGAAATGAGGTGCAATAGCCATGGTAGTTTTTCTCCAAAAAAATGATTAGTGGGCGGCTTCGGCGCCGGGCTTAACTGCACAGAATTCGGTGAGCACGCCGCGCGTGGACTTCGGGTGCAGGAAAGCGACGAGTTTGCCTGCTGCACCTTCAAACGGCTCAGCGTGAATCAGGCGCACGCCGGTATCGGCGGCCTGCTTGAGCTGGGCGGAGATGTCGTCGGTACGGAAGGCGATGTGGTGAATGCCCTCACCCTTTTCGGCGAGGAACTTGGCGATCGGGCTCTCGGGCGAGGTCGGCTCCAGCAACTCAATGTGCACGCCACCCGCGTCAAAAAACGCGGTGCGCACGCGCTGGGAGGCGACTTCCTCGCGACCTAAGCAGGTCAGGCCGAAGGATTTTTCGTAGAGCGGAATCGCTTCGTCGAGCGAACGGACTGCGATGCCGAGATGGTCGATGGATTGGATCATGGGAGGGAAAGTGTTGAGTGGCGGTATTACTTTAACGAAATGACTGAAATTGGCTGCGCGCTTCTTGTCCTGCTGTACGCATCTAGGGGTTTTATTCAGGCCAAAAAGCCGGCGGCGATGAGTAATCGCCGGGCTCCTTCCGGTGCGGGCAACTCGCCCGAACGCACTTGCGCATCGATCTGGGCGTGCAGCGGAAGATGGCCGATTTTCTGCTCATAAGCCTCGCGCAGTCCCTCGGTAATCAGGGACTCGAGCCACGCCTGCGCCTGGTCGCGGCGTCTGGCCTTAAAATCACCATAAGCGCGGGCTTGGTTAAAAAACGCCTCCACGGTGGACCAGGTTTCGCCGATGCCTGCACCCGTCATCGCTGAGCACGTTAACACCTGCGGCTGCCACTGTCCGTCGGGCACTGCCAGGTAGTGCAAAGCCCGCCCGAACTCCATGCGCGCGGCCTCGGCGCGCGTCAGGTTGTCGCCGTCGGCTTTGTTCACCACGAGGATGTCGGCCAGCTCGATGATGCCTTTTTTGATGCCCTGCAATTCGTCGCCCGCGCCGGCGATCATCAGCACCATAAAACAGTCCACCATACCTCGCACCAGCACCTCGCTCTGCCCCACCCCGACCGTCTCCACAATCACCACATCGAAGCCGGCCGCCTCACACAGCACGATCGATTCACGCGTGCGGCGGGCAACCCCTCCAAGCTCACATTCGCTGGGCGAGGGGCGGATAAACGCAGTGGCACACCGCGAGAGTTTTTCCATGCGCGTCTTGTCGCCCAAAATACTGCCATGGGTAATCGGACTGCTGGGGTCGACGGAGAGCACCGCCACCCGCAGACCGGCCTCGCATAAGCGCACGCCGAGCGCATCGATAAACGTGCTTTTTCCCGCGCCCGGTGCACCGGTGATGCCGACCCGCATCGCCCCGCCTGCTTGAGGCGTCAGTATCTTTAACAACTCGTCGGCCAACACGCGGTGGGCGGCGGCATGGCTCTCAATGAGCGTGATTCCCCGCGCCAAGGCCCCGCGGTCGCCCGCACGAATCGCGGCGGCCAACACCTCGGGCTTATCCACCGGACGGCGGCGCAGCGGGGTGGACAGCGGGGCGGGCATGACCTGGCCGGCTACGACATGCGTCGTAAATTCCAGGCCGGCATCAGGCGGCACCCAATCGGGGCGGCAATCTTGTGGATTCATCACAACGCTTAAGCGGTTTAAAAGGGTGGGCGTGAGCCGAAATAGGTAACGAAAAGGCAGAAAAAAAGTAGCGCAGACTTCCAGTCTGCTCGGTGTAAAACAGCAGACAGGAAGTC
>JBIIMH010000325.1:0-3296 GCA_044338095.1 Rariglobus sp.
CAGATCCGCGTCGGCCAGTACGACTGGCGGGCGATTTTATGGCGCTCCGAGGACGATCCGCCTGACCTCAAGATGCTCGATCTCGACGACGACGAGGATGAGGACGCCGAGCCGGCAGCCAAGAGCGCCGAGCCGAAAGCCAAGAGCTCGGAGCTAGGCGCCAAGAGCTCGGAGGCACCTTCGGTAGATGGCGACGTTTCGGCTGCACCGGTCGACCCGGCCTCCGCTGATTCGTCGGCCGAAATTGCCGCCGCCTCGACCGAGGCTGCGCCAGTCAAGCGCCGCAAAAAGAAGGGCCCCAAACCCGACCCGACCGACGATGATCTCGTCGCGTTGGAGAAATCCGCCGACTGGAGCTCGATTAAAGTCGAGGTCGACGCTTTGCGGCAGCGTCTGGCGAGCATGGGCGCGGTCAATACCGGCGCGATCGAGGAATATGCGGAACTTAAGCAGCGCTACGACTTCTTGAAGGGGCAGAGCGACGACTTGCACAACGCCAAGGCCGATTTGATTAAGACGATCGACGAGATCAATCAGACCTCGATGACGCAGTTCCAGATCACCTTTGACCAGATCAAGAAGAACTTCGTTTATACCTTCCAGACGCTGTTTGGCGGCGGTATCGCCAACCTGGAGTTGGTCATGACCGACGACATTCTGGAGAGCGGCATTGAGATCACCGCCCAACCTCCCGGCACCAAGTTAAAGGGCATCACGCTGCTGTCCGGGGGCCAAAAAACTCTGACTGCGGTGGCGCTGCTCTTCGCGCTCTACATGGTGAAACCTTCGCCGTTCTGCTTGCTCGACGAATTGGACGCTCCGCTGGACGAATCCAACATCGGGCGTTTCACCAACCTGCTGGGCAAGTTCGTGGATAATTCCCAGTTCATCATCATCACGCACAACAAACGCACGGTCTCGGCCGCGCAGGCGATTTACGGCGTGACGATGGAAGAACGCGGCGTGTCCAAGACCGTCTCGATGAAGTTCAGTGCCAACAAGGGCGACCTCGAAAACCACCAGGAAAACATCGCCGAGTCGGTGCGTGGTGCGAAGAGCACGCTTGGCGGCTGAGTGCCTGCGCGGCCTCTTGGCCAGGTGTTTAGCTAGTAGGCAGTAACATTTAAAGTGTCGGATCAAACTGATATGGATTGCCGAAGGTTAACACTCCTACATCAGTGAATATCAGTGATCATCAGTGGTTAACTTGGATCGGGTTCTTCGATCCGAAAGCGGAGTTTTTTAACCACTTATGAGCACTGATGAACACTGATAAACCGAGCATCGAAGTCACCTCGTTTGACCTCAAATGCATCCGACAACTCGAAGGTTACAGCCTACTAGCCTCAGACTGGCGTTAGTCGGCGAGCCGGTTAACCCCTGCTACAGCCTAAGCCATATGCTCAAAAACTTAGACTCTGACCCGCGTGATGGAGCATCGCTAAAGTTTGGTTGAAAACCCCGTCCGCGTTCCCAACGTTGAACCTTTGTGGAAGCCAAAACCAAGTCCGTCCCGTCCTTCGAGGTCGCCCTCGCCCGTCTCGAAACCATCGTCGAATCCATGGAATCGGGCGATGTGCCGCTGGCTGAGCTCCTGGCTAAGTTTGAAGAGGGCAACGGCTTGCTGAAAACCTGCGAGGCTCGCCTCAAGGAGGCTGAGCTGAAGATCGACCAGCTCAAAAAGGCCAAGGATGGAGCCGCTTCCCTGCTGCCCTTCGAGACCAAACGCGAAAGCTGAGCCCGCCTTGCCGAACCAATCGCCTCCCACCGGCTTCATTGCTCCTCCTGTTTTTTCGTTAATGAACACGATTCCTGCCGTTTCGGCCTTGGCACCTAATGCGCCCCGTCTACTGGACGGCATTCGCGGTCCCGCCGACGTCAAAGCCCTTGCGCCCGATCAGCTCGCCCGGCTCGCCGCTGAACTGCGCAGTGAGATCATAGCGGTCACCTCCAGTCGGGGCGGCCATGTCGGCCCCAATTTGGGCGTCGTCGAGCTGAGCATCGCGCTGCACCGGGTGTTCAGCACGCCTGAAGACCAATTCGTTTTCGACGTCTCCCACCAGGGCTATGTCCACAAACTGCTCACCGGACGCGGCGGTGATTTTTTTAAAAATCTGCGCTCGACGGGTGGTGCCAGTGGTTTTCTTTACCGTGCCGAGAGTCCGCACGACGCCTTCGGTGCGGGTCATGCCGGCACCGCGCTCTCCGCGGCGCTGGGCATGGCCACGGCGCGTGATTTGCGCGGCTCCAGCGAGCACGTCGTCGCGGTGTGTGGCGACGCGGCGTTTACCTGCGGAATCACCATGGAGGCGCTCAACAACGTGGTGAGCTCGACCAAGCGACTTGTCGTTATCCTCAACGACAACGAGTGGTCCATCGCCAAGAATGTCGGGGCGCTTTCCAAGTACCTCAACCGGCTGTCCACTCACCCGACCTACAACAAGGTTCACCACGATTTGGAGAAGTTTTTCACCGGCCTGCCCGGCGGCCCGGACATGCACCGCATGTGGGTAAAGTGGAAGCGCGAGACCAAGGACTTCATCGTCGAGTCCTCGCTGTTTGAAAAATTCGGCCTGCGTTACCTCGGCCCGATCGACGGCCATAACATCGACGAGTTGGTTAAAAACCTGGAGTTCGCCAAACAGAGCGACACGCCGGTGATCCTGCACGTGCTTACCAAGAAGGGCAAAGGCCTCGACGCCGCCATCGCCCACCCGGAGAAATTCCATGGCGCCAGCCCCTACGATCCGCTGACCGGTGAGAGCGTCAAACCCCCGGTCGCCCCCGTCACTGCGCCTGCGCCCAATTATCAAGATGTCATGGGCAAAGCCCTGGTGCGTTTCGCCCAAGCCGATCCGCTGATCGTCGGCATCACCGGCGCCATGCCGAGCGGCACGGGTTTGTCGCACCTCGCCACGGCGTGTCCGAAGCAGTTTTTTGACGTCGGTATAGCTGAGGAACACGCGGTGTTGTTCGCCGCCGGTTTGGCGACCAAGGGCATCAAGCCGGTGGTGGCGATCTACTCCACGTTTATGCAGCGCGGTTACGACCAGATCATTCACGACGTCGCGCTGCAAAACCTGCCCGTGACCTTTTGCATGGATCGCGCCGGTCTCTCGCCCAACGACGGCCCGACCCACCACGGTCTTTTCGACCTCGCCTACCTGCGCCCCGTGCCCAACGCCACGATCATGCAGCCCAAGGACGAGGATGAGCTCGTGGACATGTTGCACACCAGTTTGCACCTGCCCGGGCCCGGTTTCATTCGCTACCCGCGCGGGGCCAGCATCGGGGTT
>JBIIMH010000018.1:0-11885 GCA_044338095.1 Rariglobus sp.
ACTTTTCGCCCCCCACCCAATCCCTTAACCAATCAGCTTGGTGTAGGCGGCGGCGTCCAGGAGCGCGTCGGCATCGGCTGGATTGGCCAGCTTGAGCTTGAGCATCCAGCCGCCTTGATAAGCGTCGGAATTCACCGTCTCGGGAGCGGCATCGAGCGCAGGGTTGATCGCAATCACAGTGCCGGCTACCGGCGAATAGAGATCGGAGGCGGCCTTGACCGACTCGACCACGCCGTAAACTTGGCCGGCGGTCAGAGTGGCGCCCACCTTGGGCAGCTGCACATAGGTGATGTCGCCCAGGCTGTTTTGGGCGTAGTCGGTGATACCGACGGTGGCGGTGCCGTCAGCGGCCAGCTGCAACCATTCGTGGGACTTGGCGTAACGGAGATCAGATGGAACGTTGCTCATGTTAGGATTTTTTTAATTGGACGAAGGGAGGTTTTACCAGCTGCAAGTTGATCAAAGTACCACGGATATCGACCGTGAGCGGAGCGCTGGCAGCAGCGGTGGTCACGAGGGCCGAGCCGATGGCCTCGTTGAGGATGGGCGAAAGGGTGCCTGAAAGCACCTTACCGACCACAGCACCATCGGCACCCAGCACAGGAGTATCAGCGCGAACGATGCGGCGATCGCCGGTTTTGAAGAACACGACCTTGTGTGCGGCACCGTTGGTCTTTTCGGCCAGCAACGCGTCGCGACCGATAAAGTCGCAGCCCTTGTCGAGTTTAACGGTCCAGCCGAGGCCGGCGGTGAGGGGGGAAATATCCGCGGTGATCTCGTGCCCGTAGAGCGGATACCCCGCTTCAAGACGAAGGCTGTCACGCGCACCCAAACCGGTGAACTCCAGCCCGTGGGCGGCACCGGCCTTGACCACTGCTTCGGCAAGGGCAACGGCGTCGGCGGCCGCGTAATAGAGTTCAAAACCGTCCTCACCGGTGTAGCCGGTGCGGCTGATCATGCACGGAATGCCGGCTACGGTGCCGTCCACAAAATGGTAATAGCCTACTTGTTCGAGCGGGGTCGCGGTGAGCGATTGCACGATGGCGGCGGCGGTCGGGCCCTGGATCGCGATGAGGGCGTAGTCGGCCGAGCGGTTGGTGACGGTGACCGCAAAGGCGGTGGCCTGCTCAAGCAGCCAGGCGACGTCCTTGTCGATGTTACCGGCGTTGATGCACAGGAAATAATCGTCGGCACCGCGCATGTAGACGAGCAAGTCGTCGACGACGCCACCGGTCGGGTAACACATCGGCGAATACAGCACCCGGCCGGGGAAAAGTTTAGTGACGTCGTTGGTGACGACGTAATTTAAAAACCGCAGGGCGTCGGGACCCTTGACCTCGACCTCGCCCATATGGCTGACGTCGAACAGGCCGGCGGTGCGCCGCACGGCCTTGTGCTCCTCGAGGATGGAGCGGTATTGGACTGGCATTTCCCAGCCGGCGAAGTCAACCAAGCGGGCGCCGTTTGCGGCGTGAAAATCGCGGAGAGGCGTGCGTTTTAGGTCACTCATGAGGCGGGCAACTAGGCCCACCGCCCCGCGATGGGGCAAGTCTCTTCAACGCCGCTTGGCTACTTAAAAAACGAACCCTCAGTTCGCGTAAGATTTCACGATGGCAGCGACCAAAAACTTGTGGTCGGACGCGGAAATCTCATTGGCCGACAACAACGCATCGGCCTGCAGCACGGCATACGTCATGGCGAGGTAACGATCTTCCTCGGTGCCGGGGGGGAGCGCAGGGCGCAGATCGACCACCAGATCGCCGGGGGTGAGATCGGTCATCGCGCCGAGGTCATAATCGATACCCCAACGCAGGAAGCGCTTCGAGTACTCGTTTTCCACCGGCAGAATCACCGTGGGGGCATTTTCAAAGCCGGGCTTGCGCAGCTCGATGTTGTAGGAGGAGGCGCGCTTCAAGGTGACGCGCAGCGGCGTTTTGCCGACTTCTTCGCCGTTAATCAAAGCAGTAGCGCCCGCAGGATTAGACCGGACTGTTACACTTTGCGTGCGTCCTTTGGTGAAGACCGCGCAGCCAGAAGCGGTGATGAGAACACAGCCGACCAAAGCGGCCGGAATAAGGGATCGGATTTTCATAGGGTAAGAAAGGGGACGAAAAGTCCGACACCCTATTTTCCGCATTAAACTGCGGTCAAGGGGAATAACCCCCACAACGAGCCGAAACATTAAACTCCTCGACTCCTCAGGCCGCCTTAGGTCGATTAACCCTATCTTGAGTGGCTCCAGCTGCTCCCAAAAATCCGCAGCGCCCCTTCGCCATGTTCCTCGCCTACTGGGTCCACAACCTGAGTCCGTTCCTTGTTCAATTCACCGAAACCATCGGCATCCGTTATTACGGTTTGGCCTATCTGCTAGGCTTTGTTGGGGGCGGACTTATGTTGCACGCCTATGCCCGCGCAGGTCGGTCCCGATTACCCTCCGCACTGGTGCCCGACTTCATCATCGCTCTGGTCATCGGCGTGATGGTCGGCGGCCGGCTGGGCTCTTTTTTTCTTTATGAGGGCTGGCGCGCGTTGGGCACCGACCCACTAGCCCTGTTTAAAATCTGGCAAGGTGGCATGGCCAGCCATGGCGGCTTTATCGGAGTGGCCGTGGCGATCGCTTGGTTTGCCCACCGCCAGCGCATTACTTTTTTGCACCTGGCCGATCTGATCGCCTCGGTCACCGGTCTCGGGCTGTTACTGGGGCGTATTGCCAATTTTATCAACGGCGAGCTTTGGGGGAAAACCACCGACGTACCCTGGGCAGTGATTTTCCCCGACAGCGGCCCGAGCGGCCTGCCGCTGGCCCTCATACCGCCCCGCCACCCGTCGCAGCTTTATGAAGCGGCTTTGGAGGGCGCCCTGATGCTCGCGTTGATGCAATGGCGCTTCTGGCGCACCGATGTCGCAACCCGCCACCCCGGACGCATGGCCGGTGAATTCCTCGTCGTCTACGCCGGCGTGCGTATGATCGGCGAAGCGTTCCGCGAACCCGACGCCGGCATTTCGCCCATTCTTGGACTGAGCCGGGGATCGTTTTACTCGATTTTTCTGATTGGCAGCGGGGTACTGATGATCTGGCGCAGCATGCGTAGGCCTGCATCAGCTGCGCCGTCAGCCTAAACCAACGCGCGCAACTGCACGCCTGCTCCAAGCAAAGCCGTGCGTAACCCGAGCGCGAAAACCGCCGCGCCCGCCCCGTCGCCATGCAGGCAAACAGTGTCGGCATCCATCACCACCTCCTCGCCCGTAACCGCTAGCACCCGCCCTTCCCGGAGCAGGCGCAGCACCTGGTTCACCGCCTCGCTTGCGTTGGCAATCACCGCGCGAGGACGATCGCGAGGCGTGAGCGAGCCATCGGCTTGATAAGTGCGGTCGGCAAACACCTCGGCCGCCACCCGCAGCCCGTGCGCGCGTCCCGCCGCGAGCAGCTGCCCTCCCGCCAGTCCGTAGAGCCACAGGCTAGAATCCACCCGCGCCACCGCCCCGGCCACGGCATCCGCTACGGCAACATCCCGCGCGGCTAAATTATACAACGCCCCATGCGGCTTCACATGCGTGAGCTTGGTGCCCTCGGCGAGGGCGATCACGCGTAATTGCGCGACTTGCGAGTAAACCAGCGCGCCGATTTCGGCCGGAGGCAACGCCAGCTCTCGGCGACCAAAAAACTCCCGATCCGCAAAGCCCGGATGCGCCCCGATGGCCACACCGTGAAGCATCGCCGCGCGCACGGTGGCCCGCATCGTGGCGGTGTCACCGGCGTGGGCGCCACAAGCGATGTTGGCCGAGGTGATCAACGGCAACAGCGCCGCATCATCGCCCCCGCCTTCACCGAGGTCGCAATTCAGGTCGATCACCGCAGCCATCGTCAGGACCGTTTGACCTTGGCGCGCACACCCGCCGCCAGCATCGCCAGGGACTGCTCCTGCTCAAGGTACAGAGCCTGCGCCTCCTCCAAAGTCACCTCTTGAAACCTCACCGTGTCGCCCGTGCGCGCCTGCGCCAGCTTGGCCAAATCCACTGAGATCACCTGCGCGATTTTAGGGTAACCGCCGATCGTCTGCCGATCAGCCATGAGCACGATGGGCCGGCCATCGGGCGGCACTTGCACCGAGCCAAATGCGATACCCTCCGATAACAGTTCTCGTGACACTGAATCCAATCCCAATTCAGGCCCGCTCAAGCGCAGTCCCATTCGATCCGACTTGGCCGTGATTTTAAAGGCCTCGGTCAACAGCGCCCGACGGCTCGCTGACGAAAACCACGCCCATTGCGGGCCGGCGATGAAACGCACTGTGACCTCGCCTGCGCTCGTGGCGCGAAACTCCGCCGACGCACTCCAGCGTCCCTCCAATTCCAATATCCCCGGGCGCACGCCGAGACGGTCGCCAGTTTTCAGCGCCCGCCCGTTCCAGCCGCCCACGCCCGTGCTTAACATCGTTCCTGTGCCGCCCAAGACCCGCGCGACCTCCAGTCCGCCCGCAATCGCCAGGTAGGCCCGGGCACCGCGCACCAATTCGGTAAACGAAACGATTTGCCCCGCGTCCACCTTCCATGGCCGCCAACCCGGCACACCGCGGACTTCCGCGCCAGTAACCGCGATCCAGCTGTCGCGCAAAAACAGCAACTCGGGCCCGTTGACCGTGAGTTCGAGCAGCGGCTCATTTTCGTCATTGCCGAGCAGCATGTTCGCCACGCGGGCGGCCGTACGATCCATCGGCCCGCCGACTGGTATTCCCTGATGCTGGCGCCCGGGGCGGCCGAGATCTTGCACTGTGGTCAACATACCTGCCTTGATCACCTCGAAGGCGGCGGATTGTTTGGAAACCTTGGGGGTGATCAGGGGCGCGACTCGCTCCATCTGTTTCGCGGCCTGCTGGGGGGTGATGGCGGTAAATTTAACCGTGTCGCCCTGTTTTAACAACGTGGGCTCGGCCTCGTCCTCCGGCCGGAACAGGCGAACGGGGGTGCGCCCGATCAGCACCCAACCGCCGGGAGTGGCCGAGGGATAAACGCCGGTTTGCACCCCGCCGATACCCACACTGCCCGCCGGCACCGCCATACGCGGCGTGGGCAAACGCGGCGTCGCCAGTTTTGGGGACATGCCCAACAGGTAGGGAAAACCGGGCGCAAAACCCACCGCGGCGACCCGGTAAACGCCCTTGGCATGCAGGCGGATGACCTCGGCTTCAGTTAACCGCGTATGTTGGGCAACAGCAGCCAAGTCCGGCCCGTATTCGCCGCCATAACACACCGGAATGACCACCTCACGCGCAGCCGGGCGTTTCGTCGCCAAGGGCATGGAGGGCGCGGCCTGTATCCACCGCTGCACGCGTTCAAAGGGAGTGCCTGGCCCAGGGGGCACTTTAGCCGGATCATAATGCACCACCACCGTGGTGTACGCAGGCACGATGTCGGAAACTCCCACCAGCGGGTCGTTGTTCAAGGCCCAGGCCAAGCGCTCCACCAACTCCAAAGCGGCGGCATGGGTTTTCGCGGTGAGCACCACCAAAATGGCGCTATCTCCTAAGGGTAACAATTGCATGGCAGCCGACTGTGCAACTCCACCTGCAAAGCTCAAGGTTGGCGATTAGGCTCCAAATAGTTTGGTTTGCAGTTTTTCCAGCGCACCACGAAATCGTCCCACTTATGTCGTCACGTGTCCTCCTCTTTATACCGGTCTGCGTGGTGCTACTGACCACCTCGGCCTGCCGCGAAGCCAAGATCGTCACCTATAAAACCCCCAAGGAGGCAGGCCCTCCTGCAGCTGCCGCCACGCCCGCGCCGGCGGACGATCCCCACGCCGGCCTGGGCATTCCTCCGGTTAACTCCAGTGCCGCCCCGGCTCCCGCCACTGGCTCCGCCGCCGCTCCCGCAGGCACCGATATGGCCTCCACGGCCGTCCCCACCGCCAGCGGTGCCGATCTCTCTTGGACTGCCCCCGCCGCCTGGCAAACACGCCCCGCCTCCGCCATGCGTAAGGCCACCTTCATCCTCACAGGTGCCTCCGCCGACGAACAGGCCGAGCTCGCCGTTACCGCATTCCCCGGCGACGTCGGCGGCCTGCTCGCCAACGTGAACCGCTGGCGCGGCCAGCTCCAACTCCCCCCCGTCGATGCCACAGCCTTGCAAAGCACCTTGACCCACCTCGATATCGACACCCTCCACGTGGAACTGGTCGAACTGGTCGGCCCCGAGGCCCCCGATCGCCAACGCGTCCTCGGCGCCATTGTACCAGTCAAGGGCTCAACTTGGTTCTTTAAGTTAACCGGGCCCGACGCCCTAGTGGCCGCCAAAAAAGCCGATTTCCTCGGCTTTCTGCAAACCCTCAAAACCAACTAAGCCATGCACGACATCTGGAATTCGTTCGTGAAATTTTTCACCTCCTTGCAGGTGACGGTCGTCCTGCTGGCCCTGTCGATCGTGCTGATCTTCGCGGCCACCCTCGACCAGGTAAACCTAGGCATTTGGGCGGTGCAGGAGAAATATTTCCGCACCTTTTTTGTGCTCTGGGACATCAAAGGTTTCCCCGTGCCTGTGTTTCCGGGCGGCTACTTTATCGGCGGCCTGCTCCTGCTCAACCTGGTCGCCTCGCACCTGTACCGCTTCAAGTTTAGCTGGAAAAAGTCGGGCATTTTCCTCACTCACGCCGGCCTGATCATTTTGCTCGTGGGCGAACTGCTTACCGGCCTGTGGCAGGAAGAGTTTCAGCTGCGCCTCGATCAAGGGCAGACGCGCAACTACTCGGAAAGCTACCGGGACAACGAACTGGCCATCATCGACGTCACCGACCCGCAGTGGGACCAAGTGGTCGCCATACCCGCCGAACACCTGCTTAAAAAAGAGCCCATCCAGCACGAGCGACTGCCCTTCCGTGTGGCCTCCCGCACCTACTACCCGAATGCCACGATTCAGATGCGCGAACAATTGCCCAACGTCAGCACGCCCCCGCCGGCCACCCGCGACATCGGCGCCAAACTGGTGGTTATACCCATGGCGATGACCTACAAGCATAACGAGCGCAACTTACCCACGGCCGTCGTCGAGTTGATCGGCCCGGCCAACGCCTCGCTCGGCACCTGGGTGGTTTCGAGCATGCTGGTGCAGCCGCAGGTCTTTGACTACGCCGGCCGGACCTTCCGCATGGCGCTGCGCCCCACCCGCTCCTACAAACCCTACTCACTCACCCTGCTGAAGTTTTCCCATGACCGCTACATGGGCACCGACATCCCCAAAAACTTCTCCAGCAAAGTGCGCCTTCAATCCGAGGACGGCAGCACTGACCGCGAGACGCTCATCTACATGAACAACCCGCTGCGCTACGACGGCCTGACCTTTTATCAGGCGGGTTTTGATAACAACGACACCACCACGATCCTGCAGGTGGTGCGCAACCCCAGTTGGTTGCTCCCCTACATTGCCTGCATCCTGATGGGCTTGGGCCTGAGCATCCAGTTCGGCATCCACCTCTTCGCCTTCGCCAACAAGCGCCGCAAAACCGCCTGATCGCCATGAAACGCCTCATTCCTGCTCTTGTTCTCCTGCTCGGTGCGCTTTACCTCGCAAGCCCGCTGCTGCGACCCACCAAATCCGATTTCAACCTCGACGGCTTTGGCCGCATCCCCGTTGTCGCCAATGGCCGCACCAAGCCGCTCGACAGCGTCGCTCGCAACACCCTGCTGCTCCTTCAGGGCCGCCAGCGGATCGTCACCCCCGACGGCTCCAGCCTCACTCCCACCGCTTGGTTACTCGACGTTTTTTTCCGTCCGGATCTCGCCGACACCTACCAACACTTTGAAATCGTCAACCCCGGCCTGCTCGACGTCTTCGGGCTCAAAATCGAAGACGGTGACGGCAAGAAGCGCTTTTCCTACCGCCAGCTGACGCCCAAACTCGAAGAGCTCGATCGCCAAGCCGGACTGGCCGAGGTCATCGAGTCGGCAGTGCGCACCCCTTACCAGCGTTCGGTGGTCAACCTGCGTAACAACGTCATCTTTTACCAACAGCTTAAACACAGCTTGGTCATGCCCGACGGCTCAGACTTCCTCGCCGACCTCCTGCGCCTACAGGACAACCTTGAGGCGGGAATAGAGGCGGTGCGGAATCGTGAAACCGGTAATCCGACCAACCCCGAACTGGCCAGTTTCGTGATGCAAATGGGATCCAAATTCCTGCGCATGGACCAAATCGGCAGCCTGCTGGTGATACCGCCCGCCACCGGTGCAACCGACACGCATTGGAAGAAGTCCGGCCAAGCGCTCCTCGGCACCTTTAAAAACAGTTCCGTTAACGTCCACGCGCTGACCTTTGCCGGCCTCCAGCGCACCTGGAGCCAGCAGAATGCCGAGCAGTTCAACACCCTGCTCGCCAAACAGCGCGCCGAAGCCGAAAACTCCTTCGCGGATGTTTTGAAAAAGACCGACGTCGAGGTGCGCTTTAACCAAGGCGAGCCGTTTTACACCAGCATGACACTCTACGTGCTGGCCTTCCTGCTGGCGGTCTTCTCGTGGCTCAAGTGGCCCGATGTCCTGCAACGCAGCGCGTATAACTTGGTGTTGTTGGCCTGGGTGGCCACGACCACGGGTATCCTCCTGCGCATGTGGATCGAGGGCCGTCCGCCCGTGACCAACCTCTATTCGTCGGCGCTGTTCGTAGGTTGGGGCAGCGTAGGCCTGTGCCTGATTTTGGAAAAAATCTTCCGCAACGGCATCGGTTCGGTGGCGGCAGCGCTCACCGGTTTTTGCACCCTGGTGATCGCCCATCACCTCTCGCTCACCGGCGACACCCTGGAAATGATGCGCGCGGTGCTCGATTCCAACTTCTGGTTAGCCACGCATGTCGTGGTAATCACGATCGGCTACTCGGCCACTTTTCTGGCCGGATTTCTGGCCATTATTTATGTGGCACGCGGTGTGTTCACCCGCTCCCTTGATCAGGCCACGGCCGATGCACTGGGCCGAATGGTCTACGGCATCACCTGTTTCGCCATCCTGTTCAACTTGGTGGGAACTATCCTGGGCGGAATCTGGGCCGACCAGTCCTGGGGCCGCTTCTGGGGCTGGGATCCGAAGGAAAACGGCGCCCTGATCATCGTGATCTGGAACGCCATCATCCTCCACGCGCGCTGGGGCGGCCTCGCTCGCACCCGGGGCATCATGGCCTTGGCGATTTTCGGCAACATCGTCACCAGCTGGAGCTGGTTTGGCACGAACATGCTCGGCGTCGGCCTGCACAGTTACGGCTTCATGGATCAGGCCTTCTTTGCGCTGGTGACGTTTGTCGCCTCTCAGCTCATCGTGATCGCCATTGCCTACCTGCCAAAAGCCTACTGGCGCAGCGCCTCGTTGCTGCGCTAATAGGACCCTTTACAGCTGAACTCCGAAGTTGGCGGCGTTGCGCTGGGCCAAGATGCTGAGGCAGCTGGTCGTGAGCAAATCCCGATGTGCACTAAACAGTGCATTGAGTGGGTGAGCCAACGACCAGATGCCCAGCTGATTGCGCTAGATCGCGGAGTTCAATTTAAGGGTTACGTTTACGAATGCCTCGACCCCCCGAACCGTTCACTTCGCGGGCACCAGCACCAGCTCGTCGCCTTTGACATTAAAGACCACCTCGGTGCCCTCCGCCACCGTCCCGCCGATGAGCGCCCGCGCCAGTTTCGTCTCAATCTGCCGCTGCAGAAAACGCTTGAGCGGTCGCGCACCAAACACCGGATCGTAGCCCTTCTCCGCCGCCCAATCGCGCGCCTTTTTGTCGAGCTTCACCGTCACCCGGCGCTCACTGAGTCGCCGATTAAGATCGGCCAGAAGCAGGTCAACGATACGTGTAATCTCTTCCAATGTAAGCGGTTTAAACAAAACCGTCTCGTCGATGCGGTTGAGGAACTCGGGGCGGAAGGTATGCCGCAACTCCGCCATCACCGCTTCGCGTACCGTTTCGGGAATGGTGTCGCCGCTCACGCCTTCCAACAGGAAACGTGAGCCGATGTTGGAGGTGAGGATAATCACCGTATTTTTAAAATCCACCGTGCGCCCCTGGGAATCGGTGATGCGCCCGTCATCCAAGACCTGCAGGAGCACGTTAAACACATCGGGGTGCGCCTTCTCAATCTCATCGAAGAGGATCACCGCGTAGGGTTTACGCCGCACAACCTCGGTGAGTTGCCCGCCCTCGTCGTAGCCGACGTAACCGGGAGGAGCACCAATGAGGCGCGCCACACTGTGCTTTTCCATGTACTCGGACATGTCGATGCGCACCAAGGCCGCTTCGCTATCGAAGAGGGTTTCGGCCAAGGTTTTCGCCAACTCAGTCTTACCGACGCCGGTCGGCCCGAGAAACAAAAAGCTGCCGACCGGACGGCGCGGGTCCTTTATACCGGCGCGCGCCCGTAAAATGGCGTCGGTTGCCAATTGCACCGCCTCGTCCTGCCCGATCACGCGCTCATGCAGGGCGTCGGCCAGCCGCAGGAGTTTCTCCTTCTCGCCCTCCACCATGCGCGAGACCGGCACGCCGCTCCACTTCGACACCACTTCGGCAATCTCCTCGGCCGAAACCTCCTCCTTAAACAGCTCGGTTTTAGCTGCGCTGGTCTCGGTTTTCTTCAGCTCCGCCTCCAGTTGCGGAATCTTGCCGTGGCGCAGTTCGGCCAGCTTGTTGAGGTCGTAGGCGCGTTCAGCTTTTTCCAACTCGATGCGGGCGGCGTCGAGTTCCTCGCGCACCTTGCGCACCCGATCCACTGATGCCTTCTCCTTGTCCCAGCGTGACTTGAGCGCAATGGCTTGGGAACGAGCGTCGGCCAACTCCTTGCGCAACACGTCGAGTCGCTGCTTGGAGGCCTCGTCTTTTTCCAACTTCAAGGCGGCCTCTTCGATTTCCAACTGGAGCACGCGACGCTGGAGGGCGTCAAGTTCCTGGGGGGCGGAGTCCATCTCGGTGCGGATCATCGCGCAGGCCTCGTCCACCAGGTCGATGGCCTTGTCGGGCAAAAAGCGGTCGCTGATGTAGCGGTTCGACAGGGTGACGGCGGCGACCAACGCGTTGTCCTGAATCCGCACGCCGTGGTGGAGCTCAAAGCGCTCACGGATACCGCGCAGGATGGAAATGGCATCCTCGACCGAGGGCGGCTCGACGAGCACCGGCTGGAAGCGGCGCTCAAGCGCGGCGTCCTTTTCGATGTGTTTGCGGTACTCATCGAGCGTGGTCGCGCCGATGCAGTGCAACTCGCCGCGCGCGAGCATGGGCTTGAGGAGATTGCCGGCGTCCATCGCGCCCTCGGATTTGCCGGCGCCGACGATGGTGTGGAGTTCGTCGATGAAGAGCAGGATGCGGCCTTCGGCGGCCTTGACCTCGGCGAGCACGGCCTTGAGACGCTCCTCGAATTCGCCGCGATATTTCGCGCCGGCGATGAGCGCGCCCATGTCGAGCGAGAAGATAGTCTTGTCCTTCAAGCCCTCGGGCACGTCGCCGCGAATGATGCGCTGGGCCAAACCCTCGACGATGGCGGTCTTGCCCACGCCGGGTTCGCCGATGAGCACGGGGTTGTTCTTGGTTTTGCGCGAAAGGATGCGGATGGCGCGGCGGATCTCGTCGTCGCGACCGATGACGGGGTCCATCTTGCCCTTCTTGGCGAGGGCGCAGAGGTCGATGCCGTATTTGGAGAGCGCGTCGTAGGTGGACTCGGGCTGGTCGCTGGTCACGCGCTGGTTGCCGCGCGTGGCCTTGAGCGCGGTGAGCACGCGGGCGCGGTCGAGGCCGAAGGATTTGAGGTAGTTGGCGAAGGCGTCGGGCTTGGCGACCTCGACGAGGCCGAGCAGTAGGTGTTCGGTGGATACAAACTCGTCCTTGAGGTTCTTCGCCTCGGTCTCGGCGCGGCTGAGGGCGTCGAGACC
>JBIIMH010000019.1:0-11880 GCA_044338095.1 Rariglobus sp.
GCGAAGAGTCGGTTGGTGGCCAGCACATCGCGGAGCATTTCCCGGTAGCGAGGCTCGAAAATGTGGAGCGGGAGCATCGCTTGAGGGAAAAACGCGATGCGCGGAAGCGTCATCAGCGGGAGTTCCTCGGGGATTAGGATTTCCATTTCCATGGCGGCGAGCGTGTGAGGGAAGCGTGGAAAATCAACTCCTGCCCGTTTAATCCCAGCACCGAAATCGAATAGAATGCATTCTGCTAAAAAAGCCATTGACGCGGCCGCCTACGTTTGGCCTATTCCTCGACTTTTCCGCTAAAACTCACGCCATTTTCATCATGTCCATCGAAATCAAGATCCGCAAAAACGAGCCGGTTGACCGCGCCCTGCGCCGTCTGAAAAAGAAGCTCGAGCGCGAAAACATCATCAAAGATGTCCGTGCTAAGCGCTATAACGAAAAGCCCACTGAGCGCCGTCGTCGTAAGGTGAAGGTCATGGCCTTCACCCAGATGTTGCGCGACCGCCATTCCAAGTAAGCGACCGCCGCCGTGCGGCTACTTGAAAACCGCGTCGGCCGAATTTTTCGGCCTGCGCGGTTTTTTTGCGCACAATTTTCGCTTCAGGCGCGACTGATTTGTACCGTTTTAACAACCCGTGGTAAAACCTTCGTTAGCCCTTTCAACGTGCTGGAATTCGTACCGCCACACTGACGGTTACGCGATGCTGCGCGAGATTGCGGATCTCGGGTTTACGCACGCCGAACTCAGCCATGGCATTCGTATCGTTTTGTTGCCAGGGGTGATTCGTGCAGTCGAGGAGGGCGTCATCAAAATCAGCTCTACCCACAATTTTTGCCCCTTGCCTACGGGGATCTCGCAGGCAGCCCCCAATCTGTTTGAACCCTCCGTGAGCGATCGCCGCGAGCACGAGCAGTGGTTACGCCACACCAAGCGCTCCATTGATTTCGCCCAACAGGTGAAATCCCGAGTCCTCGTTCTGCACTTGGGGAGCGTGAAGTTTTTCTGGTTCAATCCGGCGCAAAAACTCAAGAAGTTTATCCGCGACAATCCGACCGCCTCGGTCCCCGACGACAGGCATTACCAGTACGTTTTGGCCAAGTCGTGCGCGCGCTTGCGCTCGAAAATGGGCCCTTTTTGGCAGCAGGTTCAGCGCAGCATTGAGGAGATTCGCACCTACGCCCTGGAGCGCGGCATCAAGCTCGGCTTTGAGAACCGCGAAAAATTCGAGGAGTTACCCCTCGATGACGATTTCGGGGCATTACTGGCCGGGTTGGCTGCTCCGCACTCCGCAGGCTACTGGCACGACACCGGCCACGCTGACATCAAACAAAGCATGGGCATGCTCGATCAGCGTACCCACTTGGAGAAAAACGCGGCGCAACTCCTCGGCTTCCACCTGCACGATGTCACCGCCGACGGTAAAGACCATCAACCGATTGGGGCGGGGCGTATCGACTTTAATATCATCAGTGGGTTTTGGCGTCCCGAGCACCTCCTTACGCTGGAGTTGAGTCCGCGCGTTCAGGTGGAGGATGTGGCCGCCTCTAAAGCCAAGATCGAGGCGCTGATCGCGGCGCGTTTCGGCGACTGAGGGTTAAGCGGACGAGCCCGTGGCAATAATGCCTGCACGCGGCGCGCTCCCGCTACGGCGCTGTGGCCAACAGTTCCGTGACCCAGCGGCGGTGCGGCCCCGAGAGGGTGATCGTTTCCAGCTCGTCCAGCGTCACCCACACCAGCCCCGGGCGATCCGCCGCGCCGCGCGGCAGTTTGGCCGCCGGAACCGCGTAAATGCTCTCGGTGATGGCGAAGCGGGTGATGCCGCGCTTTTTCGTGGCGATCGGCGTGGCGTCGGCGAAAAAACTCTCGTCCAGCCCGGTGTGTTCGAGCGCGGGTAATTCATGGAGGTTGGCCAAGCGGCGGGCGTCGCCGGCGGTGCGGTGCAACAGGAGTTTTCCTTGGTGGCGGCACCACAACCGCGTTACGGCAAGCTGTTCAATCAGCTTGGGCGCGAGCCGAGGGTAAAGCTCAGGTTCTCCGCGCCGGCTGGCGGCGCAATAGGGGCGCACCGGACAGACCGTGCACAGCGGGGTCCGGCGGTGGCACACGGTGGCCCCGAGTTCCATCATCGCTTGGTTATGGTCGCCGGGCTCGGCGCGGTTGAGCAATGCATCGGCCAGCGGCGCGAGCGCCTTCGAGGCCGCCGCACTGTCGCGAAACGCGGTGCCGTCAGCGGTAAGGCGGGTGAGGATACGCACCACGTTGCCATCGACCACCGCCGCCGGGGTGCCGAAGCTGATGCTGGTGATGGCCGCCGAGGTGTACGGGCCGATGCCCGGCAGCTCAAGCCAGGCTTCACGGGTGCGGGGCGGGGAGGGCAGGGCGACCAGGGCGCGCGCCAGTTTGTGGAGATTGCGCGCGCGGGTGTAGTAACCGAGGCCTTCCCAGTTTTTCACCACCTGCTCCTCGCTCGCTGCGGCCAGCGCGGCGAAGTCCGGGAAAATCTCCAGCCACCGCGCGAGGTACGGCAGCACGGTTTTCACCTGCGTTTGCTGCAACATGAACTCACTGACCACGGTTTTGTAGAGCGAGGGCGCGTCCCGCCACGGCAAGGAGCGCCGGTGGTGGCGATACCAGCCGAGCAGCTCGCGTTGAAATTCGGTGGTTTGCGGTATCAGGGAGTCGGGCACGGGAAAGCTTTCAGAAGGAGCAAAACCTCGCGCTAAGCCAGCGAAGATTCTTTTTGTCCTTTGGCCGCTTTTGGTGGCCAATGCTGCCATGTTCAAAAAGCCGGACGCCGACTCCGACCAACCCAAGAAGCTTAGCAGTTACACGATTAAACTGGATGACACCCAGATGGAGCGGTTGCGGGCGATTTGCGAGGCGCGCCACTGGACCGCTTTCCCGGTCGCTTACACCCGCTTCGCCTACAAGGCCGAGGCCCTGAAGCTCAACCTCACCGCCTACACCAGCGGCAAGCTCGTGCTCGCCGGCAAGGGCACCGAGGATTTCGTGCGCGACGTGCTCGAACCCGAGGTGACCCAGGCGCCCAAACTCGGCTACGACGAGGTGCTAAACCCCGATTGGTTCGAGGCCCACGCGGGTCTCGATGAAAGCGGCAAGGGCGACTTTTTCGGCCCGGTGATTGCCGCCACCGTTATTGGCCAGAAGTCGATGATCGAGGCCTGGCGTAAGGCCGGTGCGCAGGACTCCAAAAAAATGACCGAGGGCAAGATTCTCGAGCTCGACCACCTCATTCGCACCACGCCTGGTGTCGCGGTGAAGGTCTGTTTTTGCGGCATGCCCAAGTACAACGAGCTGATGGCCCGCCCCCGCGCCAATCTCAACTTGTTGCTCGCTTGGCTGCACGGCACCGCGCTCTCACAGGCGCTGGCCGAGAAACCCGTCAAGTGGGGCCTGCTCGACCAGTTCACCGAGCAGCCGCTGGTGCAGCGCGAGCTGGTAAAAAAGAAGGTGGAAAACTTCGAACTGCGCATGCGCACCAAGGCCGAGTCCGACCCGGTGGTCGCTGCCGCCTCGATCGTGGCCCGCGCCGAGTTTGTTCGCCAAATCAACCAGCTCTCCAAGCTCGTCGGTTTTAAACTCCAAAAGGGGGCCGGCCCGCTGGTGAAAAAGCAGGCCCTCGACATTATCAACCAGCTCGGCGTCCATGCGCTCAAGGACGTGGCCAAACTTCATTTCCGCACCGCCTACGAGGTGGTCAAGGAGGCCGGCAAGCTCGACGAACTCCCGCTGCCCGAACCGAAGGAACGCTTCGGTTTCGGTCGCGAATAACCGCTCATCGCCCCCGCTCTTCGTATGCCAGTAAAACGTCGCCAACTCCGTTCTTTCGATCTCAAGCAGATCGCGGGTTACTCCCAGTTGATTGGGGTGGATGAGGCGGGGCGCGGTGCGCTTGCCGGGCCCGTCGTGGCCGGCGCGGTGATGGTGACCCCGGCGTTTCTGGAGAGCCGTTGGGCGGACGAAAACGTGCGCCGCATCAATGATTCCAAGCAGCTCAGCGCCAGCGAGCGTGACGCCCTCTGGATGGATTTTGAGGCCTTGATGGCCGAGGGCGCGATTCATGTGACCTATGGCGTCGCGGACGTCGCCGAGATCGAGCAGTGCAACATCCTTGGAGCCACCAAACTGGCCATGCGCCGCGCGCTGGAGGGCATTTATCCCCCGCAGGCTTTTGCTGCACCACCCAAGGAGCCCGACCTGTTTTCCACGGCTGACGAGGTTGCCGCTTATCAACCGATGGTTTCGGCGCGCATCCTCGTCGACGGGTTGCCGCTGAAGCATTTCCCGTATCCGCACCAGGGCTTGGTCGGTGGCGACGGGCGCTCGCTGTGTATCGCGATGGCCTCGGTCATCGCCAAGGTCACGCGGGACCGGATGCTCACTGAACTGGACGGCAGTTTCCCCGGTTATGGTTTTGCCCAACACAAGGGCTACGGCACCGAAGAACACCGTGAGGCTGTGCTAAGGCAGGGGCGCTGCCCGCAGCATCGCGAGATGTTCCTGCGCAAACTGCTGGCGACCCGGGTTGACCCCGGCCAAGTCGATTTATTCGCCGATTAACCGCCCGTAGTTTTGAACCGTTAATCCCCTATGGCCGGCATAAAAAACACCTCGCTTGATCGTGTGCTGGGGCGGCTCGATTCGCTCGATCCTACCAATTTGGCAAATCTGGTGCAGCGCCTCGCACGCGAGCGCAGCCAGTTTGAAAACGTGTTCAACACGCTTCAGGAAGGCGTGCTGGTCATCGACGTCGACGGGGTGATCGATTACGCCAACGCCGCGGCGCATCGCCTCATTGGCCAGACGTCCGACGACCTCACCGACAAGGTGCTTTGGCGGCTGGTCCCCGGGTTGCGGCCCTCGCTGGAGGCATCGCTGGCCGACCCCTCGCCCGCCTTGCCAGTGGTGACGCGCGAGATCGAGCTGACTTACCCTGAGCTTCGCACGGTGCGACTCTACATGGTGCCATTTTCCAGCGAGGGCGACGGGCCGGAGCGGCGCTTTACGGTTATCCTCACCGACATCACCCGCGACAAAAAGACCACCGAGGCGCGTATCGAGGATGAGCGTACGTCGTCGATTTTGCTGCTGGCCGCGGGGGTCGCGCACGAGTTGGGCAACCCGCTCAATTCGCTGACCATTCACCTGCAGTTGATCGAGCGCCGGTTGAAAAAGCTCAAGATCAGCGCGCGTAATCAGGAAACCGCCTCGCTCGCCGAGTCGATTCGCATCTGCCAGGACGAGGTGCTGCGGCTGGATGGCATCGTGACGCATTTTCTGGAGGCGATTCGCCCGCGTGCGCCCGATTTGGCGGAGACCAATTTGGGCGAGGTCATTGAGGAGGTGGTGCGCTTCCAGGAGCGTGAATTGGCCGATCGCTCGATCCGCGTGGAGGCGGCCATCGCGCGGGAGTTGCCTGCGATCATGGCGGACCGCAATCAGCTCAAGCAGGTGTTTTTTAACCTTATTAAAAATGCCATGGAGGCCATGCAGCCCGGAGGCGTGCTGCGGCTCAAAACCCATGCCGACGATGACAGCGTGTACTTGCTGTGCGGGGACACGGGCAGCGGCATCAAACAGGCTGATTTGGTGAAACTGTTTCAGCCCTACCACACGACCAAGCAGGGCGGCAACGGGCTGGGGTTGATGATTGTCCAGCGCATCATGCGCGAGCACGGCGGCCAGGTCGGCGTGGAGAGTAACCCCGGCGTGGGCACGGTGGTCACCTTGCAGTTTCCGCTCAAAAACCGCCGCGTGCGCCTCTTGCAGTAGCAGGCCCGCGACAGTTTGCGCCGGCGCCTTGACCGCGCGGCGCTTAAGCGTGTTATAGCGCCATGCTTTCCAGCGTGCTCATCGTCGATGACGAGAAACACACCCGCGACGGGCTCCGCCAAGCCCTCGAGGACGACTATGACGTGTCCGTGGCCGCCAGTGCCGAGGAGGCGTTTAACCAGCTCGAATCGCAGGAGTTTGACGTTGTGCTCACCGACCTGCGCATGCCCGGTAAGTCCGGTCTGAAGGTCATCGACCGGGCGCTGGCGCTGCCCAACAAGCCGGCGGTTATCATGATGACCGCTTACGGCAGCATCGATACGGCGGTCGAAGCGATGAAGCGCGGCGCCGTCGATTTTTTAACCAAGCCGGTGAACATCGAGCGGCTGGAGGTGCTCATTCAGCGCGCGCTTAAGTCCCGCACGCTGGAGGTGGAGGTCAAACAGCTCAACGAGCGGCTGGACGAAAAGTTCAACATCGAGGGGCTCATCGGGCATTCGGATAAGTTAAAAACGGTGATTGAGCGGGTGCGCCTGGTGGCACCTTCCAAGGCCACGATCCTCATCGACGGCGAATCGGGCACGGGCAAGGAGCTTATCGCCCAGGCGATTCATCAGGCCAGTCCGCGGGCACGGGCGCCGTTCATTGCGGTGCACTGCGCCGCTCTCTCGGAAAACCTTCTGGAGAGCGAAGTCTTCGGTCACGAACGCGGGGCTTTTACCGGCGCGATGGAGAAACGTGTGGGCCGGTTTGAGGCGGCGGACACCGGGACGCTTTTCCTCGATGAAATCGGCGAGATCTCGGCTTCCACGCAGGTTAAGCTACTGCGTTTTTTGGAAACCAAGTCGATCGAGCGCGTGGGTGGATCCAAGCCGATCGCGCTGGATGTGCGGCTGGTCGCGGCGACCAATCGCGATTTGGAGAAAATGGTGCGGGATGGGAAATTTCGCGAAGACCTGTTTTTTCGCCTCAACGTGGTGCGGGTGACCCTGCCGCCGCTGCGGGAACGTCCCGACGACATCCCGCTGCTGCTGGCGCATTACCTCAAACATTTCGCGCACGAAAACGGTGTTCCTGCACTGTCCATCGAGCCCGGCGCGCTGCGTTATTTGCAGGCCTATCCCTGGCCGGGAAACATCCGCGAGCTGCGCAATTTCACCGAGAACGCGGTGGTGCTGCACCGGGGGGCCAAGTTAACTGAATACGACCTGGACGCGCGTTTTCGGAGTGAACGCCTCGCGTTGTCGGCGCCAGCGAGCCTCACGTCCGGGCCTGCGAATCAGGCTGCGACTGCGGGGGCGGGCGGGGGTGGGCCGGTGGCGCTGTTGCCCGGCAATGCCTCTCTATCGGTTGAGCAAAGCGAGCGACGGTTATTGCGGGAAGCGCTGATCAAGGCCCGAGGAAACCGCACTCAGGCTGCGGAATTGATGGGGATTAGCCGGCGCACGCTGCACCGCAAACTCGCGCAGTGGCCCGAGCTCGATGTGATCGACGGCTGAGGTGTGCGGTCGCCGGCTGTGACCTTGTGCACTCGGGCTGGCGGCAGTGCTGCGTTCAGATCCAGCGTTGTTTGCGCATGAACAAGAGCATACCCGCCATGCTCACCAGCGTCAGTGCCACCGAGATCGCGTAGCCGTGGAGGGAGGAGAGTTCGGGCATGTGCCGGAAATTCATGCCGAACCACCCGCCGATGAGCAGCGGTGGGATGGTCATCGCCGTGATCGCGGTGATGATCTTGATGCCTTGGTTGGCCTCGTAGCCCGATTTGTTTAAATAAATGCGGAACGAAAGGATTAGCTGCTCTGCCCAGGATGCTGCCTGGGTTTCAATGCGCACCAGATCGTCGCCGACGTCGCGCAGGTAGGGAACGATGGTGGGGCGAACCAGCTTCGACTTGCCGTGGGTCAGCGCCATGAGCACCTCGCGCTGGGGGCGGATTAACTGGCGCAGGCGCGAGAGGTCTTTGCGCAACGCGACGACTTGGGGGAACAGCTCTTCGGCCGAGATGTTGATCAGCACGCCTTCTTCTAGTTTGTCCACTTCGGCACGCAGTGCGGCGAGTGCGGGCTGGCAACTTTCAACCAGGCCATCGAGCAGGCCGTGGGCAAAGCGGTCGGGGCCGCGCACCAGGGTGGACGGGGTGCGTTGGTAGCGCTCGATGACGGCCTGCACCGCTTTGAGCGGGGTGCGGTGATAGGTAACCAGGTAGTTGGGCCCCAAAAAGAGATCGAGCTCCGAGGTCGTGAAGCCGTTGCCGGCTTCGTAGGCGATGGAATGCGCCACTAAATAGAGGTAATCGCCGTAATCCTCGATCTTGGGAAGCGGGCTGTCGGCCACGCAGTCTTCGATGGTCAAGGGGTGAAAGCCGAACACGGTTTCGAGCACCGCAGTGACTTCGTCGGTGGTGGGTTGGTTCAGGTCGACCCAGAGCAAAACCCCGGGTTCCTGACGCAGTGCCGCCAGCGACTCAACCTCGGGTTTAAGGGGCGTGAGTTTGTGGTCACGATAGACAAGCGTGGTGATCATAACGACGGCTGCGCCGTAAATCCAAAATCCCAAGCGGCTAAATCCCAAAAGAGGCGCGAGGGAGTGGACGGGTAATAGGTAGGCAGGGCGGCGGGCATTTTAAAGTGGATGGCCGAGAGGTGCTGGTTTGGCGTTTTTGTGGCCCTTTGATCTTTTGGTTTTCGCGCTCGTGGATTGCGTGGTGGCCTAGATCCAGCGTTTGCGTTTGCACCACGCCCAGGTGCAAGCGGTCAAGACGAGCATCAGGCCGACAATGATCGGGTAACCATAGGCCGACTTGAGCTCGGGCATGTGCTCGAAATTCATGCCGTACCAGGTGCTGATCAGCGTGGCCGGAAGTGTCAGCACGGTGAGCGCAGTGAGGGTTTTGATGCCTTGGTTGGCCTCGTAGTCGGATTTGCTCAGGTAAAGGTCGAACGAGATGAGCAACTGATCGGCGAAACCGGCGGCGGTTTCCTCGATGCGGATGAGGTTGTCGCGCAGGTCGCGGAAGTAGGGCTGCATGAGGGCGCGGATCAGCTTGTTTTCGCCATGGGCTAGCCGGGTGACCAGTTCGCGTTGCGGGCGGATGATTTGGCGCAGCAAGGTGATGTCGGCGCGCGCATGCATCAGGTCGGGAATGAGGCCGTCGGAGTTTTTGGACAGCACGGTTTCCTCGATTTCTTCGAGTTCGCCACGCATCTCGTCGATGATCGGCTGGAAGTTGTCCACCATCGCATCGAGCAGGAAGTGGGCGATCCGGTCGGGGCCGCGCGCGACGATACCGGTGGCTTTGATACAGCGCTCGATGACCGAGGTGACCGATTTTAACGGGGTGCGGTGAAAGCTCACCAGGTAGTCTTTGCCCAGGAACAGGTCGAGTTCGGTGGTGTTGAACTTTTCGGTGCGGGTGAAGTCGACCGCGTGGGTGACGAAAAACAGGTAATCCTCGAAGTCTTCAATCTTGGGCAGCGCGCTGGGGGTGACGCAGTCCTCGATGGCGAGCGGGTGGAATTGAAAGACGTCGGAGAGAACCAGTTTGATTTCGTCCTCGGTGGGGTCTTCCAGATCGACCCAGAGAACCAGTCCCTTGTCAGCGCGCACAAGGCGCAGGGCTTCGACCTCAAGGTTCTGGCCGACGAGTCTACCATCGCTGAAAATAAAGGAATGAATCATGCCGCGCGGCCGAGTAATTGCGGCTGAAGGCGCGGCGGCAAGCCCAAGGTGGGCTCGCCCGTTGCACTAAAGCGCCCCGGCCCCAGTTGCTGCCTTGCCTGCCCCGAGGGTGTTGGCTCATTGGTTAAATCATCCGATGCCCGCACCCGCCGACACTTTGCTTAAACGACTCAACTGGGACGATCTCGACCTCGCCTGCTTGCGTAAACTCATCGAACTTGCACGCGACGAGGACCTCGCCGGTCTGGGACTGCGCGTGAAACCCGCGGTCACCGGCGACCGTTCCACCGCCGCGTTGGCCACTCCGCCGCGCCAGGGTTCGGCCGATCTCGTGGCCCGCCAACCGCTGGTCGCCTGTGGTTTGCCGCTGATTTCGCTCATTCTCTCGGCCTATGGCGGCAACGCTTCCGTGCAACTGTGCGCCCGCGACGGCCGTACCATCGCTCCGGGCGAGGTCATTGCCACTCTCTCGGGCGACCCGCGCACCTTGCTGGCCGCCGAACGCGTTATTCTGAATTTCCTGCAGCGGCTCTCCGGAGTCGCCACGCAAACCCAGTCCTACGTCGCCGCCTTGGGCGAGGGACGTACCCGCCTGCTCGATACCCGCAAAACCACGCCCGGCTACCGCATGCTGGAAAAATACGCGGTCGCCTGCGGTGGTGGCTGGAACCATCGCCTCGGCCTGTTCGACCGCGTGATGCTCAAGGATAATCACCTCGCGCTGCTGGGCTCCACCGAGGGCCTCGCCGCCGCAGTCGCTCGGGCCAAGAAGGCCGCACCTGATTTGGCGGTTGAGGTCGAGGTGGATGAACTCGCGCAGATTCCCCCGGTCCTCGCCGCCGGTGCCGACGTGATCCTCTTGGACAACTTTACGCCGGCTAAAATCAAAAAGGCCGTGGCGCTGATCGCCGGTCGCGCCTTCACCGAGGCGAGCGGCGGCATCACTTTAAAAACCCTGCCGCGCTTCGCCGGGCTGGGGCTAGACTTTGTCTCCACTGGCGCGCTCGTGCACCAGAGTGTGTGGGTGGATATCGGGCTGGATTGGCGCGTATGAAAAAAGCCCCCGCATCAGCCCAGCCCGAGATGGTGATACTAGCCGAGCTAAGCGCTGCGGATCCGGCGTTTGTGTCCGGCAGTGCGCTGGCCCAGAAGCTGGGGATAAGCCGGGTGGCGGTGTGGCAATACATGGAAAAGCTTCGCGAGCAGGGCTTCACCTTTGAAGCGGTGCGGGCGCGCGGCTACCGGCTGCTCACGCGCCCCGAGGGGCTCAGTGCGACGCTGATTCAGTCCTACCGGCGTGACCGCGTGGGCGCTTTCCCGCTGGAGGTGCTCGCCGAGATCGATAGCACCAACGACGAGGCCGCGCGCCAACTGGCGGCCGGCAAAGAGGCGCCCTTTGCGATCATCGCGCAGCGGCAAACCAAAGGTCGCGGCCGTTTTGGGCGGCCCTGGCACAGCGAGTCGAACGGCAACCTGTACGCGAGTTTCGCCTTCCGCCCGTGCCTCGAACCGGCGCGCATGCAGATGTTTACCCTGTGGATGGGAGCGAGTATCTGCGACTTGATCGCCAGCTTTTGCCGCACCTCCCCTGGCCTGAAATGGCCCAACGACCTGCTCTTCGATGGTCGCAAGGCCGGCGGTATGCTGACCGAGGCGCGCATCGACGCCGACCAGATCCGCGACTTGGTTTTTGGGCTGGGGCTCAATGTTATGGCGCCGCCCGGCGGTTGGCCCGCGGATTTGGCCGACCGCGCCGTGTCGCTTTCCGAGCACACGCGCCAGCCGGTTGATTTGAACAAACTCACGGCGGCGCTGATTGGTCGTGTGCGGCAGTCCTACGAGCGGTTTGTGGACGGCAGTTACAAGGCCACGTTTGCGGACCTGTGGAACTGTTACGACGTGCTGCGCAACCGGCCGGTGGCGGTTTTGACGCATACGCAGCGGGTGGCAGGCATCGCGCTCGGTATTGATGACGAAGGGTCGTTTCTGGTGCGTACCCCCAGCGGCCGCACGGAGCGCTTCCGTGCTGGTGAGGTGACGCTGGAAAAACCACCGCGATAACTGGTGGGACAGCGTTTAATACTCTTTAGCGAACAAACCGGGTCTTTAACGCAAAGTCGCAGAGGCGCAAAGAAAGCATTTCCTTCAAATGAGTTATCCCATACTTCGAGCCTTAGCGTCTTTGCGTTAAAAGGCCTCAATTGCTGTGTAATGGGTATGACTTCCTGCTACTCGGCTGCTCATTTTTTGCGTTTTGGGAAGGGGCTTTGAGCGGTTATTCGGTTTTATTTTCGGTTTTCTGCAAATCGGGTTTAAGTTTTTTAAAGTTGTTCCGTTCATAAGCGCATGACCTATCCTTTCTTTGTTCGCGCGTTGGCGGTTTCGATTGTGTTTGCTGGCAGCCTTTTAAC
>JBIIMH010000326.1:0-3288 GCA_044338095.1 Rariglobus sp.
ACCGGCTACACCAGCGCGGAGGTCATCGGCCAGACCCCACGCATCCTCAAGTCCGACCAGACCCCCGCTGCCGTCCATGAGCAGATTTGGAAAACCATCCTGCGCGGCGAGACGTGGCGC
Organism: Rariglobus sp.; assembly: GCA_044338095.1. Classification (GTDB taxonomy): domain Bacteria; phylum Verrucomicrobiota; class Verrucomicrobiia; order Opitutales; family Opitutaceae; genus Rariglobus. The sequence continues at coordinate 121 of JBIIMH010000326.1, forward strand.
GGCGAAATGGTCAACCGGTGCAAAGACGGTCACCTGATCACCGAGCGCATCTCGATTTCCCCAGTCAAAGACTCGCTGGACAACATCACCCACTTCATTGGCGTGCGCGAAGACATCACCGCATCCAAGCAGGAGCATACCCAACGTACGCGGCTCGAGCACCAACTGGCACAATCCCAGAAAATGGAAACCCTCGGCACGTTGGCCGGAGGCATAGCCCACGACTTCAACAACCTGCTCACCTCGATCCTTGGCTACACCAACATGGCCAGCGCCGCGATCCCGCCCGATCACAAAATCAAGCCAATGCTCGAACAAATCGACCGCGCCGGCATCCGTGGCAGCGACCTCGTCCGCCGTATCCTAGCGTTCAGCCGCCACCACACCCCGAGCCACCAACCCGTTGTCCTCTCCCGGCTCTATGCCGACACCCTGCCGCTCCTGCGCGCCAGCCTTCCCAGCTCCATCGAGATGAGTCTGCTCGACGAATCGGGCTCCGGCATCATTTTAGGCGACAGCATCCACCTGCAGCAGGTCCTGTTTAACCTCTGCACCAACGCCGCCCACTCCATCGGCACTAAAGTAGGCCAGATCGTCATCAACCTAGAGCGATTCACCGTCTCGACGCCGCTCGAAACCCTTGTGGGCAAATTAACCCCAGGAACCTACTTGCGGCTCATTGTGGCCGATAATGGTCAAGGCATGTCCGAGGCGGTGCTGGCGCGCATCTTTGACCCGTTCTTTACCACCAAACCCGTTGGCGAAGGCACCGGGCTGGGCTTGTCGATCATCCAAAACACCCTCTTCGCCCACAAAGGAGCCATCTCCGTGCAATCCACGTTGGGCAAAGGCACCACCTTTACCCTCTATTTTCCGGTGGCTGAAACACCCGAAGCTCTGCCCATCCCCGCCCCCGCCACTCCCGCCGCTCCCGCCATAGCGGCACCGCGTGGAAACGGCGAGCGGATTATGGTGATCGACGACGACGACAGCATTGCCAAACTCAACCTCATGGCCCTCGCCGAGGCCGGCTACCAGCCGTCCAACATGGGCACTGCCGCCAATTGCCTGGCGGCTCTGAATGAAACCCCAGATGCCGCCGATCTGATTATCACCGACCAGACCATGCCCGGCATGACCGGTCTGGAACTGGCTTATGCGCTTCGAGCGGCGGGTAACCGTGTACCCATCTTAATCACCTCAGGGTACAACCGCCTAATCACCCCCGAATCCATGGCCGCGCTTGGGGTGGAATTCATCAACAAGCCCTTCACTATTGAGGACCTACTCATCGAAACGCGCCGCATGCTTCCCCCCGCCCAAATCTAGCGCATCCTTAAAAAAGGGGGGCAGGCCGGAATTGCGCTTAGTTAGGCAGGGTAGCCCCAAAGGGGCGTCTTACTCCAGCCTAGGGCAACGCCCTAGGCATCATAAGGTAACGATAAAAGGCCTGAAGGGTTCGCCACTGATGCAGTGATATAAGATTGATTCCTTTTCAGCGACACACCGCGGCGGAGCGCGGACGAAGCAGGAAAGTAACGGGTCGAAAAGTAGCGCAGACTTCCAGTCTGCTCAGGATTACCGGGCCAGGATTGCATCAAAGCAGACTGGAAGTCTGCGCTACTTGCCTGCGGCTCAACCACAGAAAACCGATTCCATAATGCATTTTGATCCAATAAGATTCGGGTTGTTACTTGAGCGGTTGAGCTGAATTGGCCAGGGACGTCCAATCTACCTCTTAACGATCGCGAAAACCGCTCACCGCTTCGTCACCAATTCCAGCATCGTCCACGGCAGACGATCGAACGCGCCCGACAGGTAACGGGTGAACAACGCCCCGCCGCCAGCCAGCAGCGTCATACCCATGAGCGAGCGCATCGCTCCACTGAGAATAAACACGTTCATCTTCGGCACCGCCCGCCCCAAAATCGCAAAGGCGAAGGTGATCACGAAATTGAGCGCAATAAACGGCGCGGCCATGCGCAGCGCCATTTCCATGAGCGCCGACAACCCGCCCACCAGGGTCTCGGCCGCCATCGGGCTCAGGCCGCCCATGCCCGGCGGCGCGATCACAAAACTGCGCGCAAAGGCCGCCAGCACCTGCTCATGGGCGTGCAACGCGAAAAACATCAACCCGGCAAAGAAACCCATGAGCGCGGGCAGCGGTTCCTGCGACGGCTTCGGTACGTCAAAGCCGGGCGCGGCGATCAAACCCACTTCACCCGATATCAACCGTCCGGCCAACTCCGCCCCGGACATCACCATGCGCATCACCAGCCCCATCGCCAAACCGAGCAACACCTCGTGCAGCGCCGCCCCCGCCAGACCCACCAGCGCCGAGGTCGGCGGCACCACACCGGGCGGGGCCACCGAGGCGAGCAGCCCGCCGAGCAAAAACGACAACGCCACCCGCAACATGGGCGGCAACGTGGTGCCGCCCATCGTCGGCAGGGCCATCACCACGCCAATGGCCCGCAACGAGCCCATCATGACCACCAGTATTTCAGCCCAGGGCATGGCCTTTGCGGGCTAGGGCCCCATGCTGCTGACGCGCATCAGGCATTGCACCGCATACTCGGAGAGCAGCCGCAACACCCACGGGGCGAGCAGCATCATCACTCCGGCCACGGCGATCAACTTGGGCACAAAGGTCAGCGTGGCCTCCTGAATACTGGTGACCGATTGCACCAGGCTGGTCACCAAACCGACGATCAGAATCACGCCGACAAAGGGCGCCATGATGTAGAGTGAGAACATCACCACCGTCTTGAACGTATCAATGGCGGCCTCGGCGTTCATACGCGGAAGCTCGTCACCAGGCTTTGCACCACCAGGTGCCAGCCATCGACGAGGACAAACAGCAGGAGTTTAAAGGGCAACGCGATGGTCGCCGGCGGCATCATCATCATGCCCAGCGCCATAAGCGTGGCGGAGACGAGCAGATCGATCACCAGAAAGGGGAGGAAAATGAGAAACCCCATTTGGAAGGCGGTTTGCAGCTCGCTGATGATGTAAGCGGGCACCACCACGCGCAGCGGCAGGTCATCGACTTTGGTCGGTGGAAAACGCCCCAGTTGCAGGAAAAACTCGAGGTCGCGGGTGCGGGTTTGCTTGAGCATAAACTCGCGCAGGGGTTGCGAGGCGGCCTCCAGCGCCTGAGCCGTCCCG
>JBIIMH010000327.1:0-3278 GCA_044338095.1 Rariglobus sp.
CCTCGATGGCATCATCATCGAGACCACTGGACTCGCCGACCCCGGCCCCGTGGCCCAGACTTTTTTCACGGACGAGGAGATGAAGGTTCACTACCGGCTCGATGCCATCGTCACCGTGGTTGACGCCAAGCACCTCATCCAGCACCTCCATAACGCACCCGAAGCCAAGGCCCAGATCGCCTTCGCCGATGTCATCCTGCTGAACAAGACTGACCTCGTCGCCCCGAGCGAACTCGAGGCACTGGAGCAGCGCCTCAAAAAGATGAACATAGCGGCCCGCTTACACCGCACCCAAGATGCGGTCGTCCCCGTTGCAGCCGTGCTCAACGTCGGCGGCTTCAACCTGTCCCGGGCGCTTGAAATCGCCCCCCAATTCCTCGAACCCGAATACCCCTTTGAGTGGGGCGGAGTTTACTCACTGCCCGCCGGAACCTCGCACCTCATCGTCAACGAAGGCCCTGACCCGGAGATGGACATCGCCCTTTTCCCCGTGCGCAGCCTCAGCGAGGCCGACCTGGCAGCCGCTCGTGAGGCGGCCGTGTTACTCTTCTCCTCCACTGAGACGGCTATCCTTCCCGGCATGCCCTTGCGCCCGTGCGGCGAACTCCAGCGCCTGCTCTTCCCCGCGTTTCCCGCAACCTACCCGATCACCATCACGGAGACAGGCCTCCATGTGGTGTTTACCCAGCACCACCCCGAAGAGTTCAACGCCAGTATTCAAAACGGCGACACCACGATGACGCCGGTTTGGTCGAACTGCTTCAAACCCGATCACGAACACGACGACCAGGTTGGCTCCGTTGGCATCACCTCGCCTGGCGAAATCGACGGCGAAAAACTCAACACCTGGATCGGCGAGCTGCTCCGCACCAAAGGCAACGACATCTTCCGAAGCAAAGGTGTGCTTGCGGTCAAGGGATCCCCCAATCGCCTGGTTTTCCAAGGTGTTCACATGCTCTTCGACGGAAAATTAGACAGCCCCTGGGGCAACTCTCCACGTACCAACACGCTCATCTTCATTGGCCGAAATCTTGACCGTGAAGCCCTCAACGCGGGCTTCCGCGCCTGCCTAGTCTAAGCCGTAAAATAACCTCACTGCACCCGCACTTTAGCAAACTGTCGCCCCCCCCCCATTGACGACTTTGCTAAAGTGCAACGCATACCCACCTTGAAAATCCCAGCTACATACGCCGACTGGCGCCACTGCATCGAGCACGACTGCCGCCAACCGCTTAGCGCCGAGTTTATCGCGGAGCGACTTGCAGCGCTGCGCGACCCCGCTAACCCCCACACCCGCGACTTCACCCGGCTTTACGGTGAAGCACACCTGCATGCCGTGATGGGCTGGTTTTCCCAAGCAGCTTCTCTGGTACGCGTGACAGGGTAAACACCGCGGAATAATCGTTCTTGGACAACCACGCCCATGCGCCCCCGCTTCAACTTTAACCCAGTGCCCGGCGACGATGCCCCTTCACCCCGTCTGCCTGTCCACCTCCACCCCCCCACCGACAAGGTGCACCTACACCTCACCGCGTGCGCGCTACCAGCCGACGAACCACCGCTTAAATCAAAACCCGCCTCCTCGGCTGACTTGCTCGCCGCTGTGCGCCGCCTCACCCAGGTCTGCGCCGAAACCCTCGCTACCGGGCCGCGACTTGGCCTTCACCCCACTCCCTCGCACCTGCTGCGCATTATAGACGCCGCTCTGGCGGAATCAACGGATGGCCCGCTTCCAGACTGGGGCACCGACATCGAGGGGTACTTCCTGCAAAGCCTGTACGAGGAACTCATCCAGCAACCCGCTAACCTCTACACCGGCACCCGCCTTCTCCACGGCCAAGAAGTGCCCATCCCCATTTCCAATGAAAACTGGATCGAGTGCCTGAACGTTTTTCGCGCCGCGATTCTACGTGGCGACGTTGTTGTTCCTTCAACAAAACCCACCGCCCGCTATCTCGGCGAACGCAGCCCCGGCCATGTCTTCGTGCCCGTGCCGGGTGGCGATTCCGAATCCGTGGACGCGTTGCGCTGCCCGCCCGAACACCTGCGCGCCATTAAACAATGGACCCGCGACATCCTTCAACTAGCCGAAGACGACGTTGTGTCGATCAACGAACTTGCCTGCCGCGACCCCGGTTGCCCCTTGCTCGAGACCATCATCGCGGTCTTCGCCGAGGGCGTATCCATGCGCTGGAAACTCACCCGTCCCGGGTGCGCAGTCACCCGCACCATGCTCTCCCAAACCCTGGCCACAGCCCCGCGTTGATTGGCTCGTTCGCCCCCCTTGACGACTTTGTTATAGTCGCCACTCACCCATGAAATTCCTCCCCCAAACATCCTTGTTTGAAATTGAAGAAGGCGACCGCCTTCAGCCCAAGTTTGATGATCGCGGCCTCATCCCTTGCATTACCCAGGACCACGCCACCAAAGAGGTGCTCATGATGGGTTGGATCAACGCCGAAGCACTGGCCCTAACGATCGAGACCGGCCTAGCCCACTACTATTCACGCTCGCGCAAGAAACTCTGGAAAAAGGGCGAGCAGTCCGGCCTTTTCCAACATGTCGTCAAGTTGATCATCGACGACGACCAGGACGCTGTGCTGCTGCAAGTTAAGATAGACGGCGGGGCCTCCTGCCACGTTGGATACCGCTCCTGTTTTTTCCGCGCGCTTACACGCACCGGCGCCGACACCGACTTCCACCTGACCTTCCTCGAAAAGGAAAAGGCGTTTGATCCACACTCGGTCTATACCACCGACCAACAGGGCAACCCGCTGCCACCCCGACTGTAATGCCCAACTACGTTTACGAGGTTATCACCACCGGCGAAACCTTCGAGCAGTTGCAATCCCTCGCCGATGCCCGGCTCACGGTTCACCCCGTGAGCGGCGAGCCGGTGCGCCGCCTCATCACCGCGCCCAACCTCACACTCAATCACAGCGACGCGGCTAACCGCACGAAGTTGAGCGGCCAAAACCTCTCCCGACACGGCTTCACCAAATACGAAAAAGCCGCCAAGGGCCATTACGTGAAAACCTCCGGCGACAACGCCGCCCCCAATCAACTCGGCAACTACTAAGTTTGCCCCGATTGCCTAAGAACAACCACCGAACCAGGGCCGATTCCAGCAGTTACAGCCGTCATAGGGGCTTAGGGCGTGTCTCGGAAATAACTCTCAAGCTTTGAGCCAGATGAAGATGCAAGCGAGGGAGACCATGGCGGCGAAAGTGCGATGGAGCTTTTCATAGCGTGTGGCAATGCGGTGGAAGGATTTAAGG
>JBIIMH010000020.1:0-11837 GCA_044338095.1 Rariglobus sp.
CACCGCCGAGATCAGTCAGGCCACCTTCGGCATGACGCCGTCGGAATACAAAGATTTCAAAGCTCTCGGCTCGCCCAAGGACAACCTGCGCGACCACATGACCGACCTGGAGCTGATCTTCACCATGCTCGGCGAAGCCTCGACCACCGAGATTGCGCGCAAAAAAGACGCGCAAGGCCTCCCCGAAAACAAACAAGCCGCCCGGGCCGGCGGCACCATCGCCGGCAACGCCCGCCGCGAACTCGAAGTCAAAAGTGGCACCTGGGTTTCCACCCGTGAAAACTACAAAGCCCTCGCTCAGTCCACCCCCAAGGCCCTGCCGAAGGCCAAGAAAAAATCCGCGTAAACCACGCCGCCCCCCCACGGATGTCCGACCCCGCCCGCTAATTTACAACCCTGCCCATGCCCGCTCCCAATTTCGCCGCCTTTTTTCAAACCGCCACCGGCGGCCAGATGCCCTACGCCTACCAACGCCGCCTCGCTGGTGCCCCGGAGGATGCGAGCCCGACCGAGCCCTTCCCCTGCCAATCCCAGCTCATTTCCATCCCCACCGGCCTCGGCAAAACCGCCGCCGTCGTCCTCGCCTGGCTCTGGAACCGCGTTGCTCACCCCGATGCCGCCCACAGGGAGACGTGGCCTCGTCGGCTAGTGATCTGCCTGCCGATGCGCACCCTCGTCGATCAAACTGAGTCCGCCGCACTCGCTTGGCTGACTGCGCTTAAGCTGTCCGAGAACGTCGGCGTTCACATTCTCATGGGCGGCGAAGACCGCGTCGCCATGCGTGATTGGGACCTACTTCCCGAACGCTTCGCGATCCTGATCGGCACGCAAGATATGCTCCTAAGCCGCGCGCTTAATCGCGGCTACGGTCTTAGCCGTTACCGATGGCCCATGCACTTTGCGCTGCTCAACAACGACGCGCTCTGGGTCTTCGACGAACTTCAGCTTATGGGCGTCTCCGTTGAGACCAGCGCCCAGCTCAATGCTTTCCGGCAAAAACTTGGCTTAGCCCGTGCCTGTCACTCGTGGTGGATGTCCGCGACCCTCGACGCCAAGCGTCTCCGCACTGTCGATCATAACGCCATTGCCGCGACACTTAGCTCGCTGGAGCTTTCTCCCGATGAAAAAGAGTCCGAACCGGTAAAGCGCCGTATCGCCTCGTTCAAAAAACTTTTGCCCGTTGCCTCGCTCGCGCTCTCCAAAGCCACCGAGAAGAACTACGAGAAACAGCTGGTGGATTTCATCCTCTCCGCCCACGAAACCGGGACGTTTACACTCGTCATCGTTAACCGCGTTCCCCGCGCCCGTGAAGTTTTTCACCTTCTCCACAAGGCCATCGCGAAACGTCCGGAATCCACCCGCCCCGAACTCGCGCTCGTGCATTCCCGGTTTCGCCTCGGTGATCGAGCCAAATACACTGCCTGCCTAACCGACCGCGCCATCACCCACAAAATCGTGATCGCCACCCAGGCCGTCGAGGCCGGCGTAGACGTCTCCGCCAAAACCCTCGTTACCGAACTCGCTCCGTGGTCATCCCTCGTCCAGCGGTTCGGCCGCTGCAATCGCGCGGGTGAGCACACCGATCCCAGCGTGCCCGCGTCCATTCACTGGATCGACATCGACCCAACCAGCAAAGACGATCTCGCGCTACCCTACGAAGCTGAGGAACTCGCCGCCTCCCGCACCGCCTTGGAATCGTTAACCGAGGCCGGCCCATCAGCGCTAGCCTCCGTGACCGTAACGCCTCGCGAGGTCATTCGCCCCGTCATTCGCCGAAAGGACTTTATTGAGCTTTTCGATACCACACCCGACATAGCCGGCTACGACCTCGATATCTCCCGCTACATTCGCGAAGGCGACGACACCGACGCTCAAGTCGCTTGGCGCGATTTCGGCAAGAACCCTGCCCCAGCACACAACGAACCTCGCCCCACCCGCGAAGAACTTTGCCGTGTCCCGGTGCACGCACTGAACGAGTTCCTAAAAAAGCAAAAAGCGCACGCGTTCGTCTGGAACCCGCTTGAACACGCGTGGGATTCACAAACCTCGGTCCGCCCCGGTGCCGTCTGTATTCTCGCCACCGTTGTCGGCGGCTACGACGATAAGCTGGGCTGGACCGCAGACAAAAATTCCAGCCCTACGCCGCGACTTCCGCCAGTTGCGACGACAACCCCTGGCCAGGCCGACGAGGCCGGTTACGGCGACGATCCGCTGGCCCAGGTCGGCCATTGGCAAACCATCGCCGAACACACCGCAGACGTGGAAGCCCAGCTTGAACATATTCTCGCCGCCCTCGCGCTCTCTTCTTCTGACGCACAAACGCTCCGCGCGGCCGCCCGTCTTCACGACATCGGCAAAGCCCACCCCGCCTTCCAAGCGATGCTCATCGGCGCAGACACCTCCCGCCGCGAAACCCTTTGGGCAAAATCTCCCGACAAAAGCGGACGCTCCTCGCGCCCGCTCTTCCGCCACGAACTCGCCTCTGCTCTCGCCCTCCTCGCTCACCCCGATCTCGTCCGCGCGGATGATCCCGATTTGGTCACTTACCTCGTTGCCGCCCACCATGGTAAAGTGCGCCTTTCCATTCGTTCTCTGCCCGGAGAGAAAACGCCACCCAACGCCGACCAGCGTTTCGCGCGCGGCATTTGGGAAAACGATGCGCTGCCCGCCATCCCTCTGACCAATGGCACCGTGTTTCCCGCCACCATCCTCTCGCTTGCGTGCATGGAGCTCGGCTCGCGTGACGACGGCAAAACCCATTCTTGGCTGGCCCGCATGCTGGCCCTCCGCGATGCACCAGCGCTCGGCCCGCTTCGCCTTGTTTGGTTCGAAACCCTCCTCCGCGCTGCCGACATGCGCGCCTCCGCACTAGCCGGTAAACCTTCAACCCACTGACGCCATGCCCTCCGTTTCCCTCACCGGCTGCGCTCCCACCCCCCTCGCGCACTACCTCAAAGCCCTAGGCATCCTCCGCCTCGTCGCCGAGCAAGCCGATCCCCACTCCGCCGGGTGCTGGCGACGCGATGGTTTTGTTCTCCACAGCGCCCTCGATGCGGAGGCGCTGACCTCGTTTTTCCTCGATCGTTATTCCCCGACGCCAGTTCTCGCTCCGTGGAACGGCGGCAGCGGTTTTTATTTCCAAGAGGAGAAACTTAAGGAAATCGATCCTGCGACCGGAAAGAAAAAGAAGACAGGACGCCGCACGCAACCTACCGCAGCCACGAAAGTCATTGAGTCGATCACCACATCTACCGAGCCACGTTTGGCTGTTTACCGGGAGGCTATTTCATGTGCAAAAGGCATCCTCACACGGCGTGGGTACGAAGAGGCCCCAGAAGCGGGCTACCACAAAGATAGCTTGATCGCAGAGCTACGGGCCAACTGGCCTGACACCTTGGTTGATTGGGTCGACTGTGTTGCGCTACTCGTGAGCGACCATGATAGCCCGCTGGGTTGCTCGGCGAGCTACCCCCCATTGCTGGGCACAGGAGCAAACGACGGTAATACAGACTTCACCAGCAACTTCATGCAGCGTGTTTCTGAGGTTTGGCTCGCTCAGGAAGAACCCACTTCCCACGAGCAAAAACGACTCCGATTAAAGGCTTCGTTATTCGCCGTCTCCGGACCGGAACTCGCGAGCAAGGCCGCCATTGGGCAGTTCGCACCTGGATCTGCTGGCGGCGCAAATGGCACCTCTGGGTTCAGCTCGTCATCAGCGATAAATCCTTGGGACTTCATTTTTATGATCGAAGGCGCGCTCGTATTCGCCGCCGCCGCCGTAAAGCGCCTTGAGGCCATAGACGACGGCCGCCTTGCCTACCCCTTCTGCGTGCGCCAGGCGGGCATCGGCTACGCCAGCGCAGCCACCGCTGACGAATCCGCCTCGCGCGCCGAGATGTGGATGCCTCTCTGGGAAAAGCCCGCCAACTACGCCGAAATTTCCGCCCTCTTCAGTGAAGGCCGCGCTCAAGTCGGTGCCCGCTCCGCCCGCAACGGGGTCGATTTCGTGCGCGCTGTCGTCACCCTCGGGGTGGATCGTGGCATAACCGCTTTCCAGCGCTTCGGCTTTCAGGTGCGAAACGGTCTGGCCTACTTCGCCATTCCACTCGAACGCGTGATCGTGCGCCACCACACCCGCGCCAATCTCCTTATCGAGATTGATCGTTGGCTCGATCAGCTTCGCCGTTTTTCCAGTGACGGCCCCGCGTCCGTTTCCCGCACGTTGCGGGGCATTGAGACTGCGATTGACGACCTTTGTCGCCACGATGACGCACCTCACTTTCGCGCGCTCCTCACCTCTCTGGGGCGCGCCGAGCAAGCTCTCGCCCGCAGCTTTCGCTGGACCACTAAACAGCGCTTGCAGCCACTCAAAGACCTCACGTTTGGGTGGCTCGAATACGCTTCGGATAATCCGGAAACCGATCGCGAGCTCCGACTCGCTGCGGCGCTAGCGTCCGCTCACGGCGGCGCGCTCCGCTCGCACCTAGAACCGGTCGAAGGGCGCGGTTTCTGGAAATGGTCCGCAGTCCCGAGTAACGACGTCTGCTGGAGCCAAGGCGGCCTTGAAACCGTGCTGCTCGACATCCTCGTTCGACGATTGGGAGCGCCAGAAAAAGCCCCTTCGCTCCGCGACGGCCGCGCCGCTTGCTACGCCCAACTTGATGACATCGAGGCCTTTATTCGAGGCGAACTCGACGACGATTTGATCGCCGATCTTTGGTGGGCGCTCTCAGCTCTGGATTGGCGCAACGCCCCCCACGCCAACCTCTCGTTCAGCGACACACCACCCTCCGCCCTTTTTTCGCTGCTTCGACTCTGTTTTCCTCAACCCGGCGAACTTCGTTACGGTTCCACCGCAGTCCCACCTGTTCCCGCCATCGTGCTCAAGGCCCGTGCCGGGCTAAGCACCGAAGCGAGCACGCTCGCCGTCCGTCGCCTGCGCGCCTCCGGTTTCCGTCCGCGCCTCAACTCCATCGAGTTCGGCTCCGCCGTGACCACCCGCACCGCCGCAGCGCTGCTTTTCCCCCTTCACCCAGATGATTTTTCCCGCCTCCAAACCATCACCCTCCGCCAAGCCATCAACGTCCTAGCCTAACCAGAAAGTCCTCCCTCATCATGAACCTCGATCTCCTCCAAAACGAATCTCGCCTACTCATCGAAGCCAGCCTCCAACCCATCGCCGGCACCCGCTTCCAGCCGACCGGGTTTCCCGACCTCGGCGCCGCCACTTACAAATCCGCCGACAACGCAGAAATGCTTCTCGTCGAGTCCGCGCAGAGCATGGCCAATCGTCTCGAAACCGCGATCTGGGATGCCGCTGTTGATGATCTTGTCGCACCCCTCAAGGGCCTGCCCTACGTCATTGCCACCGATGCCGCCGGGGAAGTGCTCACCAACTCCGTGCTCGAAGCCCACCGCATCAATAGCCCCTATATCTACAACTCAGATGGCTTCGCCGCCATCGAAGCGGCTGTTGGTTACGACGAGAAAAAGCCCTTCAGATCCCGTAAACTCGCCGCCGCGCTTTTCAAATACGACATCAACAGCCTCCTCCACGGCATCTTCCTTGAAAAGATCGGTGGCGTCGTGCGCCTTCCTCGTGCCCTCAGCGGTTTCATTGAGGCCACGCAGGTGAATGTCGCGGCGAGTGGTGGCGTCAAAAACGACCGCGTGCGCGCCTCCACTGAGGGAGCAGGCAAAGACGCTGCGGCGGGTTACGGCAACGTGCCTTTCCATCGCGACGAATACACCGGCGTCATCACCGCCTACTTCAACCTCGACCTAGCGCTCATCCGTGGCTTCGGACTCGGCGCTCCCGCCGAAAACCTCCTCGTCGCCATCGCCCTCTACAAGGTTCAGCGCTTCCTCCGCGACGGGCTACGCCTCCGCACTGCCTGCGATCTGGATGCGCCTTCGGTTAAGGTCACCCGTCCAAAAACCGGGTTTACTTTACCCACGGTTGCCGAGCTCGAAAAGGCGCTGCCCGGCCTCATCACGGCCGCCAGCCCTGCCTTCGCCAGTCCCGCCAAGACCACGCTTAAATACAAAGGTTAACCCATGCCCACTCTCGCCGAATTCCGTTTTCTGGCGGGTCGCCTGCACACCACGCCTTGGGGCAGCCACGTCAACGAAGGCGTCGTCGAGTGGCCACCTTCCCCATGGCGTTTGTTGCGCGCACTCCTCGCCACTTGGCACCTGAAGGCCACCGATCAGATTCCTGCCCCCGTCCTTCGCAGCATGATCGTCAATCTCGCCGCGCAGCCGCCGCGGTATCAACTGCCGGACGCTTCGACCGGCCACACCCGGCATTTTATGCCAGATGGTGCTGCTGTTCACAAGGAACGTGGCCAGACTGTTTGGGGGCCTGGAAAGGCCAAAATCTTCGATACCTTCGTCGTCGTCGGAAAAGACACGCCGCTCCTCGTCTGCTGGGATGTCGAACTCGCCCCTGACGAACGCTCCGCGCTCGACACGCTGCTCACCCGCGTCGCTTACCTCGGCCGCGCTGAAAGCTTAGTTGAAGCGCAACTATTGCCCGCCGCCGAGCTCGCCCGCTTCCGCGCCGACGTAGTTCCCATAGTTGACGATCCTTTGGCTCGCCCGGATGCCGATTACATCCGTCTCCTCACGCCGCTCAGTGAAACCGCCTACCAAGGGTGGCTGGCTGAACTTGGCCGCACCCTCGCGCAAGCGGCCCCGGCACCCGCCGCAAAGAGGAAACCCAAAAAAGACCCCGCCCCGGTCGCACCTGAAGACCTTTTCACCGCGCTCCATGCTGACACTGGCCAACTTCAAGCGGCTGGCTGGCTCGGGGAGCCGCCCGGTTCCCGTTTGCTCTACTACGCCCGGCCCGCCGGCAGTCTCGATGCGAAGCCCGCGCGCTCTCGTGGTCTCAGGCACACCACCCGCCTTCCCACCGTCGCCCGCTACGCCATCGCCAGTAACGTCCTTCCTCGCATCACCGCCGCGCTTTCCGTCGCCGAGCGAGTCCACCAAGCCCTGCTCTCACGTTTCAAAGACAGTTCGCCTCCGCCTGTTTTGCTCGGACGCGATGGCAGTGGCCAGCCTTTGACCGGCCACGCCCACACGCACATCTTCTGCGAGCCTCGCGCGCAGGAGAACACCATCGCGCATATCACCCTCTACGCTTCCGGCGGCTTCGACGCCGCAGCCCAGCGCGCACTCCGTAGCCTCGGCCGGATTTGGGGCCACGGCGGACACGATATCGAACTCCTGTTGATTGACCTCGGCTGGCCCGAAACCTTTTCTGACTCGGCCCTCCTTAAGCCCTCCAAAGTCTGGGAATCGCTGACACCGTTCGTTTCTACGCGACACCCTAAAACCTTTCGCGACGGCCGCCCCAAAATGGATCCGGACGGCTGGCAGATTGATTCACCGGAGCACGAAATCCGCCGTTGGCTCAGCCAGCAAGTCTCGGCATCCGGCGCACCGTGCGAACTCCCGACCAAGATCGAATCGCTCGCCGCGCCCACGATAAACGGACGCCCCTTGCGTTGGCACGACTTCACCACACAGCGCCACCAAGGTGGCGGCGCACGCGCCCATCAACCCGTGCGAGGCTTCCGCCTCACCTTCGGCAATCCCGTAACCGGCCCCATCTCCCTTGGCTACGCCGCCCACTTCGGCCTCGGCCTCTTTGCCCCCGTCCTCGCATGAGTTTTCCCATTGCCCACTCCCTTGATTGCTCAGCTGCCATGACTACCCGTCCGCATCGTGTTTCGCCACCGTGCCCATCCCCGGTTTTCGGGCGGCTCGTTCGGTTTCCATCGGCGCATCGCTAGACGCCCAGACGTCCACTCATGAGCGAACCAGCCGCCATTCCCGTCACTTACTCCGCCTTCGCTCATCTCAACGTCGATAAAACCCCGCTTTACCGGGCCATCCTCGGTCTCTTCGTCGCCGAACGCGCCCGCTTCGTCATCTCGCTCCGCCCTTCCGAGATTCAGGCCTCCCTCTCTACCCACCAAACACTCGACTCCACCTCCATCGTATCCGCACTCCAGCAACTCCGCGCCTGGGGCAACCTCGACGACACTGCGGACAACGCCGACGCCGCCACCATCGAGGAGTTCTACCAACGCCGCCGCCTCTACCAATTGAGCGCCGCCGGCGAAGCCGCCGAGCAGGCTCTCGCCGTCTTCGACGACTATCTCCACCGCCCCGGCGAACTCCAAACTGCCGCACTTCAGGACATCGGCGAACTGCTCGACGCTCTCCTCCCTCGTCTCGCGGATGATCCCCTCGACGACGCCAAGCTCCACCAACTCCTCACCAGTCTGGTCGCCCGCTTTGAACAACTTACCTCCCGCGCCCAATCCTTCATGCGCGGGCTGCAAAGCACGATCGAACTTCACGGCATCGGCGTCGAAGCCTTCCTCGCCTACAAGGAAAAGCTCATCGATTATCTGGAGAAATTCGTGGGCGAACTCGTCGTCGCCACCAGCCGCATCACCGAGGCGCTGCTCCTGCTTGAACGTTGCGGCATAGACATGGCGTTCGTTGCGGCCGCCCGCCGCGACCTGACCGACGTCCTCGATCCCGCTCCCGATGCGCTCGAACGGGCAACGGATCGCTGGCGGCAATCCTGGGCTGGTCTGCGACGCTGGTTCATCTCCGGCGGAGCACCCTCCCAAGCGGAACTGCTTCGCGCCCGCGCCCGCTCCGCGATTCCCGCCCTCCTCACCGCCGTCTCCCAGATCAACGATCGTCGCGCCAACCGCACCGACCGCGCCGCCGATTTCTCTACCCTCGCTCGCTGGTTTGCCGAGGCTCCCGCAGAGGCCGATTGCCATCGCCTCTGGCGCACCGCCTTTGCCCTCGCGCCCGCCCGCCACCTGCGCATCAACTCCGAAACGCTCACCGAACGCTCCACCCGCGGCGAGACGCCGAAAACCAGCTGGCTCGACGGCGCTCCGGTCTGGCTTTCTCCGCGCCTGCGCCAGCATGGCCGCTCTGCCACCCGAGGTCCGGCGCCTTCGGTGATAGACCGCTCCGCCGAAAAAGCCCGCCTGCGGGAACTTGCCCGCGCCCAAGTCGCCCAGATCGAGCGCGCCCGCCAACACCTCATCGACGCCGGTCGTTGCCGTCTGACCGAACTCGGTCCGCTTAACGACGATTCCTTTCGCCTCTTTCTCGACATCCTCGGTCACGCCCTCACCCAACGCACGGATCACTCCGGCCCGATCAAGGTGGAATCCGCCGACGGCACCCTGCGCATTAGCCTCGATCCCGTGCCTGGCGGAGGCACGGCAACGCTGGCGACCGCCACGGGCCTCTTCACCGGTCCCGATCACTGGATCACGATTGAACCCACCCTGTAGGTCCCATGAGTGCGCCAAATCCGATAAGTCCCATGCCACCGAGTTCGGCACCGACCTCCGCCAGTCACCGCCCCAATTCCCGTCGTGCGCGCCTCGCCCGCCTGCGCGAACAAGCTGAGCCCGTCATCGCCGAAGAACGTCGTACCGCTATTCGCCTGCTTCTCCAAAAACCCTTGCTCACGCCCGACGGCGACACGGGCCACGCCTTTACCCTCGTCCGCCGCCACCGCGAATGGCTCGCCGACTGGTTCGCGCACCACGTCGATTGGCCGCTAGTCGTCACCGCCGAGGCCGCCCGCCTGCGCAAGCGTCCAGCCCTTTCTACCGACGCCACCCGAACCGCCATCGATCCGCGCCACGACGAGCCCTTTAACCGCACGCGTTATGTTCTTTTTTGTCTCGCCCTGGCCTCGCTCGAACGCGGCGACCGACAGGTGACGCTGGGCCGTCTCGCCGAAAACATGGAACTCGCCCTGGCCGCCGATTCCGCGTTCATCGCCTCAGGTTTTATCTGGTCGCGCGACGATCAATTCGGCCGCCGCGACCTCGTCCACACGCTTCGCCTGCTGGTAAATCTGGGCGTGCTGCGGCGCATTCAAGGCGATGAGGAAAACCTCCTTCGCGACCGCGAGGCCGACACGCTCTATAACGTGAGCCGCCCGATTCTCGCCCTGCTTCTCGCCACACGCCGCAGCCCCTCGCAAGTTGCCGACCTTGATTTCGAATCCCGCATCGAAGCGCTTCTCGATGCGACGCTCCCCGACACTCCCGACGCCCGAAATCGCGCCCTCCGCACCCGGCTCGTGGGCCGTCTGCTCGACGATCCCGTTCTGTATTACGCTACCCTCGACGAGGAAACCCGCGCCTACCTCGACCGCCAGCGCACCTTCATTCTGGATGAACTCGCCGAAGCGACCCAACTCCACGCCGAGGTGCGCGCCGAAGGCATCGCCCTGGTTGACATGGACGGAGACTGTACCGATTCCGGCCTGCCCGAGGAAGGCACCGAGGGGCACCTCACGCTGCTCATCGCCACTTGGCTCGCGGATCGTCTCCGCTCCGGCGACCGCTCCACGGTGAGCGTCGATACCGTCCGCCAGAAAACCGCCCGCCTCATCCGCCAGCACCGCCACCACTGGAAAAAAGAAGCCACTCTGCGCGGTGCCGAGATTCCCCTCACCGAACTCGTGCTCGGTCGTCTCGCCGGCCTCTCCTTGATCGAGCGGCTCAATGATAACATGGCTCTCCGCCCCGCGCCCGCGCTTGGCCGCTTCGCCCTGCGCGCCACCGCCGAACTCGCCCCTGCTGAGGACGAAAACCCAGACCTCCCGCTCACGCCATGAACCCATCGCAGCCCTCCCTTTTAAGCGTCACGACAACCTCCGGTGATTCGTCCACCTCCGAGACCGGAGCGACTGCCGCCGCGTCTGCGCCTGTTCCCAGCCTGCCCACGCCTCGCCGCCGCGACCGCTGGCAACCCCTTCGCAGCGGCGTGCTCAATCTCTACCGCTACGACTACGAGGAGTTTCACTACGAAGAAGGACGCCTTCTACTCCGAGGCAACAACGGCAGCGGCAAGTCCCGAGTATTGGCCCTTCAGTTGCCGTTCCTGCTGGACGGCGAGGTCTCGCCCGCCCGTGTCGAACCCGATGGCGACGCCGCCAAACGCATCGAATGGAACCTGCTCATGGGCCGCCACACGGACCGCACCGGCTACACCTGGATCGAGTTTGGCCGCCGCGATGAGGATGGCACCACGCATTTTTTTACCCTCGGCTGCGGCCTCCACGCCGTCGCCGGTCAAACCGGCCTGCGCAATCGTTGGTTCTTCACCACCACCCTTCGCATCGGCCGCGATGTCTTCCTGCAAAACGCCCAGCGCACGCCACTCAGCCAAAAACAACTCGAAGCCGCCCTCGGTGCCACCGGCCGGGTTTATCAAAAATCCGAGGACTACCGGCGCGCCGTGGATACCGCCCTCTTCGGCCTCGGCGCACGTTACGGCGCATTGATTGATCTGCTCATCCGCCTGCGCCGCCCGCAACTCACGCGCACCCTCGACGAAAACGAGCTGCCCAACGCCCTCAGCGAAGCCTTGCCCACGCTCTCCGCCTTGATCGTGGAAGAGGTCGCCGAGTCCTTCCGCAGCCTCCAAGCCGAGAAAGACGCCGTCCGCGATTACCTCTCCGCTCGCGATGCCGTCACGACTTTTCTCCGTGAATACACGAGCTACGTGCGCATCGCAATCCGCCGCCGCGCGACCACCCTCCGCACCACGCATTCCGCCTACGAAAACGCCGGCCGTGCTGTCAAAGACGCCACCGCCCGCCTCGAAACTGCCGCGGCCACTCTCGCCTCGCTCGTCACTGAGCACACCGAACTCAAAACCCATCTCGCCGGTGCCGAGACCGACGAACGCACCCTCGCCAACCGCCCTGAGATGCGCACCGCCACCGAGATACAGGCTGCCGGCGAAGCCGCCTACGCCGCCGAAAT
>JBIIMH010000328.1:0-3269 GCA_044338095.1 Rariglobus sp.
CCAGATGCGCCTCTGGCCGGGAAGCTGTTACGCCCACGTGTTGTTCACGACCCAAGCGATCGAGAAAGTCCGCACCAAGTTCCCCGGTGCTCCCGTTGTCGCCCACCCCGAGTGCGTGCAGGCCGTGCGCGATCTCGCCGACGAGGTCTGCTCAACCGAACTCATGGTGAAATTCGCCAAAGAATCCCCCGCGACCGAGATCATTGTGGTGACCGAAAGCGGCATGTTGCACCGGCTGCGCAAAGAAGTTCCACACAAGACCTTCATCGCCGGTCCCACCGATTCCTGCGCCTGCAACGACTGCCGGTTCATGAAAATGAACACCATCGAGAAGGTCCGCGACGCTCTGAAAAACCTGGCGCCGGTCATCGACGTCCCGGAACCCATCCGCGTGGCCGCCCTCGCGCCGATCCAGCGCATGCTGGATTGGAGCAAGCGCTAAGCTGGCCCTACCGTGGATCCCGTCACCCCACCCATCGATTACTGGCGCATCAAGTGGGTGCACAGTTTCCAAGAACTGGTCACCACGCCGCTCGAAAACGGCGTCAACGCCCTGTGCTGGCAGCGCACACTGCCGGGTAATTTCGCCGAAATCGTCGCGCACCTGGTCGTCGATGAGGATATCACCTGCCTTGACGCCGAACGCCTCAATGCGCTGCCGGTGAGTGACGAGGGGCGTGTGGCCATTGCCATCCTGCTCGACGATCAGCGACTGCTGCGTGAGCACGGCCTGTTGCCCAACCTCGACTGCATTGTCGCCTACCCTCGCGACGAGGATCCCACGGTCGTCCCCATCGACGTTTATTCCTTCCACGCCGACAGTGCGACCGTTCAGGCCGACACCTACCTTTGCACCTATTTTGGCCCCTCCAGCGAGGGCCTGCGCAACGAGGAGGCCCAACGCCGCGTGGATGTCCCTGAAACACGGGCCGAACTGCTTAAACTTTATGGCGGGGCGGACGACGAAGAGTTTCGCGTTTTTCTGAATGAAAACTGTTACGACCTGCACTACGCCCCCGCCCCGCAGGCGCGCCCGTTTTCCTTCGGCATGGGCAACCTCTGGCGTATCGCCGTGGATTATCCCGGCAACCCCGTGCCGCCCTGCATCCACCGCGCACCCGAAACCCTGCCCGGCCAACCACCGCGCTTACTGCTGATTAGTTAAGACTCTAGTCTTGCCCACCGCCGTTTCACCCCGAAGCCTCTCCCTTTTATATGGTCATCAAACCCAAAGTCCGTGGATTTGTCTGTGTTACCGCCCATCCTGCCGGCTGCGCCGCGCATGTCCAAGAATGGATCGACTATGTGAAGGCAAAGGGCGCCGTTAAAAAGGGCCCCAAGAAGGTCCTCGTGATCGGCTCGTCCACCGGCTACGGCCTGGCCTCGCGCATCTCGGCAGCCTTTGGCTCCGGCGCCGCCACGATCGGTGTCTTCTTTGAGCGCCCCTCCGAAATCGACAAGACCGCCACCCCCGGTTGGTACAACAGCGCCGCGTTCACCGCTGCCGCCCACAAGGAGGGCCTTTACGCCAAGAATTTCAACGGCGACGCCTTCTCCGACCAAGTCAAAGCCGACGTCCTCGCGACCATCAAAAAGGACCTCGGTCAGGTCGACCTGGTGATTTACTCGCTGGCCTCCCCGCGCCGCACCCACCCCAAGACCGGTGTCACCCACAAGTCCTGCCTCAAGCCGGTCGGCCAATCCTACACCAATAAAACCGTCGATACCGACAAAGGTATCGTCTCCGACATCACCATTGAACCGGCTACCGAAGCCGAGATCGCCGACACCACCGCCGTCATGGGTGGCGAAGATTGGGAAATGTGGATCAACGCCCTCGGCGAAGCCAAACTGCTCGCCCCCGGCGCCACCTCGGTTGCCTACTCCTACATCGGGCCTGAAGTCACCTGGCCCGTCTACAAAAACGGCACCATCGGTCTGGCCAAAAACGACCTGGAGCGCGCCGCCAAATCGATCAACGCAACCCTCAAGTGCAACGGCTATGGCCGCGCCTTCATCTCCGTCAACAAGGCCCTCGTCACCCAGGCCAGCTCGGCCATCCCGGTGGTTCCGCTCTACATTTCGATCCTTTACAAGATCATGAAGGCCAAGGGCACCCACGAAGGCTGCATGGAGCAAATCGAGCGCCTCTTCCGCACCCAAATGTACGGCGGCATGGGCTTGGAGTTCGATGACGCCGGCCGAGTCCGTATCGACGACTGGGAGATGAGGTCACCAAGATCTGGCCTGATGTGAACACGGAAAACCTCGCGCAGCTCACCGACATCGCCGGTTACCGCACCGAGTTTTTGAAACTCTTCGGTTTTGGCCTGCCCGACATCGACTACGACGCGGACATCAACCCGCACGTGGAAATGCCCGCCTGAGGCACCTGCGGTTAATCCCGCTCCGCACTCAGCGCAGCTCGCCAAAAGCCCGACCTTCATTGGTCGGGCTTTTTTTGTGCCAGCGCCCCTTAACCGTGGCGAGGACAGGGGCGGTGGGGCGCGGGTGGACGCAGCGAGGCAGCGGACGAAAATCGCTTCAAAACCGGCAAGAAAGCGCTTCAGAAGGATGAATTTGCGCCGATTAACGAAAGAACGTGTTTACGTGGCTACTCACTTTTTTCGCCCGGCTTTCCGGCTCGCCGCCTCCCCGGCCTGCGCAGCGCTTCATCGCCCCTTCTCCAAACCCCGAACCACACCCGCCCGCTGCCTCCACGGCCCCGACTGCAAACGCCGTTGAACCTGCGGCTCCGCGCCCCTCCCACCAAGGCGCCGAACAACACGCCCAACGCCTCGCCGCCACCTTCCGCTGCAGCGCCGCCGAAGTTGCCTCCCGCGCTGAAGCCTCGGCGCAGCACCCCGCCGATTGGCAACAGGTGCAGACCCGCCTGCAGAACTTAAAACAAATCCCCGCGCTCAAATCCCTCGCCCGCCGGTTTAGCCACTCCATGGGGCGCGAGATTATCTCCATCCCCGAAGTGGTCGGCTCGATCAGCCATGATCCGGCCTTGTGCCTGCGCCTGCTGCAAATGGCCAATTCGGTCCACATCGCCTCGGAGCAACCCGTCAGCGACCTCGATACCGCCGTGCACATGCTCGGCGTAGACCGCGTAAGGCTGCTGTCAGCCTCGATGCTGCTACAGCGCGACAGCGAGGGCATCACCAGCGGGTTTGATTGGAAACACCTGTGGATGCACGCGCTCGCCACCGCCATGTTGGCCGAGCGTCTCGACGAATGGATGGGCCGGCAGGCGGGCAACTCAC
>JBIIMH010000329.1:0-3261 GCA_044338095.1 Rariglobus sp.
TCTCGCCCGACCAACACGACGAGATCACCGCCCACGTCAGTCATCTGCCGCAAGTGGTGGCCACGAGTTTGGCCACCTTCCTCGCAGCGAAAAACCCGCAGTGGCGCAACCTGTCGGGCAACGGCCTGCGCGACACCACGCGCATCGCGGCCAGCGACGCCACCATGTGGATTGAGATTTTTCAGCAGAACCGCGACGAGGTCCTGCGCGCCCTGCGCCAGTTCCAAGACGAGCTGCAAGGCTTCCAAACCGCCCTGGCCAACCGCGACTGGCCGGAAGTGCGAACCCGACTCGAACGCGGCAAAGCCTGGCGCGACGGCTTTCGCCCGTAACCTGAACGCCTGCGACGGCTCACCCTAGGTGAAACCCTCAACGCGGATGCAGGCGATTTAACGGCCCGCGCCCCCTGGTCTTCCGGTCAGTCGAACCTGTCAACGTTCACACGGATTTGCTTTCCAAAGCGAAGATTTCGCCCCCTTGAGCTCAAGCAAGGCAGACAGCAAAAAGGCACCGGTAGTAAAACCGGTGCCTTTAATCAAAAATGGTGGACCGTAGCGGGGTCGAACCGCTGACCTCCTGCATGCCATGCAGGCGCTCTACCAACTGAGCTAACAGCCCTAACGAACTGACAAGAGTCGTGGAAAATCAGGTTTTCGAAGCGGAAGGCAAGCGGTTTTTTTAAAACTTTTATGGTCCTTCGTCGACGCAGGCTGCGCCGCTCGCAAAACACTGCGGCCGCGCGCCACGCCAACTCACGGCCGCCGCTGCGCTCAATCGAACTGCTTCAAGTTAAAAGCGAAAAAGTTATCCAATTCCAGCAGGCTGCTGAACTGAGTGCCGTTGCGCTCGATCCGCGCTAAAATCACGTCGACTGCGGCGAGCAGCTTTTCGTAAACCTCGCGCCGCCCCTGCTGGGGCAACGCGCTCAGGTCGCTCACCGCAGCCCGGTCGCGCTGGGGATGCAGCGCCTTATAACCGGCGTAGTCGGTGCGATAAACCGCCAGCGCGCGCGTGATCAGCCCTGGGGTGGCGCCGCGCTGACTCAAATCGTCGCGGCTGAGGAGCAACACCGCGGTGGCGATGGCGAGGATGCGGTCGTCGTTGGCTTTGATTTTTACGCCCATGTCGGCACAGGTAATGGGCACCGACCCAGTCCGACGCCAATGTTTTCCAGCGCGGCCCGCGTGATCGCAGGAAGGGAGTCGGGCCGAAGGGCCGTCCGAGGCCATCGCCCCATGTCAAACACCGCTTTTTAAAACATCAAAACCTGCGCCGCTTATCAACGAGCGGACTGATCGTCTTGGCCGACATTCTCGACCCGTTGTTTTAGAATAGGAAAAAGTTCCTTCGCCGTCTCAAATTTACCGGCGTTCATCGCCAGACCGATTTCATCAATCAGCATAAGGGCCGATTTCTGCATCTGTACTTGTTGGGTGATATCACGACCGATGCCGATCAGGCCGACGATGCTCCCCGAGCGATCGCGCAAAGGAAGTTTTGTGGTCAAACTCCAGCACACCTCGCCCGAGGGACCGACAAGCTTTTCTTTACGATTAACAATGGACTGCCCGCTCCCCAAAACGGCCCTGTCGTCCATGTAAAAAGCGGCCGCCCATTTTATCGGGAAAAAAAGCATCATCATCCTTCCCCTGCGCCTCGGCTTCAGACTTAACCCCCAAGTTTTTAAGGTCAGCGGGATTGGCCAATATTTTCCCGGATTGGGCATCCTTAACTTAAATCCAATCAGGCAGAACATCGATTAGCGCACGCAGAAGCCCCTTCTCGTTGTTCAAGTTCTTGATGGTGATATCTATAGTCTGGCTGGATAAAAAAATCGGCCTAGTTTGGGTCAAGGCCATCTCTCTACTTATGCGGAAAAGTCCATTGAAGACCACCACATGTCAATGCGCCCAAGGTTTCAGGCCGAATATTCCACCAGGCGATACCCCACGCCCGGTTCGGTGCGCAGCAGGCGTGGGGTCTTTGGGTCGGCCTCTAGTTTCTGCCGCAGGTGCGTCATCTGCACCCGCAAGTAGTGGGTGTTGTCCTCGGCCTTTGGCCCCCACAGTTCCCGCAAAATCTGCCGGTGCGTCACCACCTTGCCTCGGTGTTGCAGCAACAATTGCAGCAGTGCGTATTCCTTGGCCGTGAGGTGAACCTCCGCCCCGTCGCGCCGCACCACCCGCGCCGACTGATCGACCTCAATTGCGCCAAGACTCACAATAGCCGGTTCCTCGCCGCCGGGACGCCCGCGCCGCAGCAGGGCGCGAACGCGGGCCAGCAATTCTCCGCCGCCAAACGGCTTGGTAAGGTAGTCGTCGGCACCGGCGTCGAGCGCGGCGATTTTGTCGTCTTCGCCGTCGCGCACCGAGAGTACCAAGACCGGCAGTCGCGACCAATCGCGTAGTCGGCGCACCACCTCGGTGCCGTCCAGGTCGGGCAAGCCGAGGTCAACGATCACCGCGTCCGGGGCGCGGAGGGCGATTTCTTGCAGGCCGAGCGTGGCGGTTTCCGCCTCGCGCACCCGGTAACCACCAGCTTCGAGGGTGAGCCGCAGGAGTCGGCGGATCTGCACCTCGTCATCGATCACAAGCAGCGTGGGCGTGGCGGTGATGGCGGTGGTCATGCGAGGTCGGTAGACTGGGGCGCGACGTGGGGCAGGTAAATGGTGAAGACCGCACCACCGCCGGGCCGGTCCGCCGCGACGACTTGGCCGCCTTGGGCTTGGATAAATCCTCGCACCAACGACAGGCCCAGGCCGAGCCCGCCCGCTTTGGCCGAATCGCCTCGGGCAAACTTCTCAAACAGCCGGTCGCCTAATCCGGCGGGCAAGCCCGGCCCGTCATCGGCCACCGTTAAGGCCAGCCGCTGCGCCTCCGCTTCCACATAGGTGGACAGCGTGACCCGGGTGCCGGCGGGAGTATGGCGGGCGGCGTTGAGCAACAAATTGGCGAGCGCTTGTTCGGTGAGCGCGAAGTCGGCGCGTACCGGCGGCAGGTTTTCAGCCGTATCAATAACCAACGTGTGCTCGGCCAAGGCATCGCGCACCTGGTCAGCCGCCGCGTTGAAGAGGTCGTGGACGTCGCACCAATCAAGACGAGGTTTAAGCGTGCCGCTTTCCAGCCGGGTTTGATCCAGCAGGTTGCCCACGAGCCGGTTGAGCCGAAGAGCAGCGGTGCGCGCCTCGGCCAGCAGCGCGGAACTGGGAGCGGCAACCTCGGGCTGGTCGAGTGCGCCGAGGATCACGGTGAGCGGGGTGCG
>JBIIMH010000330.1:0-3252 GCA_044338095.1 Rariglobus sp.
CACCCCGGGAATAGCCTCATGTTTGACCAGCAGCGCGGACTTGTCGGCCAAAACCTCAACCACCACACCGCGCAGCGGATGACGCGCCGGTGTCGTTTCGCTGGTGGCGGCGGCAACCGGTTTGGCCACCGAGCACGCGTTGGCGCAATCCGCTTCGGCGCGCCCCGCGGCAGCGGTTGCAAGGGCAAGAAAAAGGAAACGTAAGCAGTTAGTTTTCATATTGGGATGAAGTGTTAAAAATCAGGCGCGGCGGCGGGTGGCAAAGAAGAGAGCCACTCCCGCCAACGAGGCAAGGAATGCCAGGGCGGTAAACGTGACGAGCAACCCATCGCGCAGGCCTTTATTGGGGATGAAAGCGTATTTATGAAACAGGCTAAAAACGTTGGCCTGGAACTGGCGGCGATCGTCTGTGTGACGGGCGACCGAACCGCTGAGCGTACTCACATAAAGGCGCGTGCCCCGGCCATCATCCACGTCGATGCGGTGCACGGGCAGCAAGCGGAAGATGCTGATGTATTCACGGTCGTAAGTGTCGAGCCGACGGGTGTAGGTAAACGAGTCGCCTGGCACGCCGCTGCCAAGGTGGCGGCGGGCGATTGCCAACGCGAGGCGCGTCTCCACTGAGGGGTCTTCGTGGCCGTCGGTGGTGCTGAAGTAGCGCAGGCCCTGCGGCGTGGAAACCTGATACCACGTTGTCTGGTCGAAGGAGTGGATTTGCAGGCCGCGGATCGGCCCTAGGCTGGCGGGCAGAGCGGAAACAGGAAACGCGATGTTTACCGGTGAAAAAGAAGTGGCCGGCTCGGGGCGAGGCGGCGGAGGCTGCGTCCAAGTCATGACGGTATGCAAAATTCCGCTACCGGCGGCGAGCAGCACGGTGAGTGCGCACGCCAGCCCGATCCAGCGGTGAAGACGGCGAAGTGTGGAGGAATTCATGGTTTAGGCGGGTTGGGCCGGATCAGAAGCGGTATTCGACACCGGCGAAAACGGAGCGGCCGTCGCCGGGCAGGAACTGTGCGCCATTGGCCCCAGTGAACCGTTCGATCACACCGGTGGATGCTGCATAGGTTTCGTCGGTGAGGTTTTTGAGTTCCACGAACCAGGACATCCCCTGCTCCACCCGACGACCGAACTTAAAGCCCAACAAGGCATAGGGGTCGGCCGACAGGGTGTTGGCGTGATCCACAAAGGTTTTCATAGGCACCCATTCCACCGTCGGACCGGCGTAGTAGCCGGCGGCATTCTGCCAAACGAATTCGCCACGGAATAGATGCTCGGGAAGACCAGCAAGGGTGTTGTCGCCAAAAGCGGCATCATCATCAAAACGGAACCGTCCGTAAGTCCAGGCGCCACGGGCGACGAGACGATTGTCAGCCTTTTCGCTCCAAGCTTGGCCGAGCACGTCGGCCTCGAAACCGAGCTCCACACCCTGATGCGTAGTGCGCTCGGCGTTGAGGGTACCAGAGACCGGACCAGGCAAAGTGATCGCCAAGAGTTCGTCCTTCACCTGCGCGTAATACACCGACGCATCCCAGCGCACGAAACCGTGGCTGCCGCGTGTGCCCAACTCGTAGGTCAAGGCCTGCTGCGCCTCGTTCGCGACGGTGGCAGTGCCACTCTCGCTAAAGGACGGCGGCTCGTAGCTGCCGCTGACGTTGGCGTAGACCTGCTTGGTTTTGGCCGCATTATCCCAACGCGCGCCCAGTTTGGGGGCGAGATTATCGTAGGTGCGATCGTAGGTGTTGGCAGCATTGACCGCACCAAACGTGCGGGTCGTATCACGACGATTGTGGGCAGCAGCGAAGCCGAGCACACTGGTGAATCCACCGCCGAGTGAGAGCTGGCTCTCGGCGAAGGCCTCTAGGTTCGTCGCGGTCTGGTCATCTTGCGAAACCAGCGCACCGCGGGAGCCACCGCCATTAGAGAAATTGGCCGCAGCGGTCTGTCCTTGGTTGGCTAAAAAGCCCGCACGGAGCTGATGCGCGCGTTCAAACAGGTCGGCCTTGTTCGTCAGCGTGAGCCCGAAAAGCGCATCATTGGAAACCTGGTCGATGACCTGGAAAATCGGGTGATCGAGGTCCTTGTAGGTCCACGCGGCGACAAAATCCACCGAGCTGTCACCGGCACTCACCGTGGTTTTGCTCGCCACCCGCACGAGCTGGAAGTCGCGCTTCTGATCGTTCGTGATGTTCGATGCGTTGGCTTGCTCGGGGTTCGCCTCCATTTGGGCCTTGGTCAAACTGCCCGGCAGTTCGGAGTCGGTTTTCACAGCCGTCAGGTAAAGGCGAGTCTCGGCATTTTCGTTCAAGCGCCAGCCGACATTGGTAAACAAGCGCTGGTTGTTTTGCTCGGCGTGATCACGGAAACCCTGCTGCTGAGACTGGGTAAAACTCGCGTAGCCGTCAGCATTACCGTGGGTAACCCCGTCCGCCACAGTGGCGCGCAGGTAGTCAAAGGAACCCACCTCGAGGCGGGCGAAACCACCCGGGGTGGTGCGGCCGGTGCGGGAGACATAGTCGATGGCCCCACCCAACGTGGAGGAGCCGTAAGCCAGGGCGTTGCTGCCGCGCCAGACGTTAATGCGGTCGGCGGCGGTCGGCTCCAGCGACTGCATGTCAAAGCCGCCGTCAGCCAAGTTAATCGGCACGCCGTCTTGCAACACGCGGATACCGCGGCCGTGGAAGGTGCGCTGGATGCCCGAGCCGCGAATGGAGAGCCGCGCTTCGTCAGAACCGAAACGCGACTGCGCGACCACACCCGGCGAAAGCGCAAAGGTATCCGCGACCGTGGAGGCACGGCCCTGCAGGTAGCGCTCGGCCGCGACCACTTCGGCGCCGCCGGGAGTGAGTGCGAGATCGGCCCGCGCCGCTTCGAGTGAAGGCGTGGTGAGGGAGGTGCGCGAAGCGGTCACTTCTATAGCGGGTAAAACCACCGTTTTTTCCGCAGTAGTCGGGGCCGCCACCGGCGGGGAAACTTCCGCGCGGAGCATGGCAGCCAGCACCAGGTTTACTAACAATGAACGAGATAAAAATTTCATAACCAGCAATACAGTATAAGGATAAAGCCTGCTTCACGCGCCCACGCACAACGACGGGAAAATGCGGAAGACTCAGGGGGGGGGGAATGCTCCAACGCAGTCCGTCGGCTCAGGGCGGACGCGACGAAAACCGCGCAACCGTGCCGCTGAATAGTCGCGGCGAAGGAGGCGGGTATTAACCGAGTATCAAACGGCCGCGCGTGGCGGCGGCAGTGGCG
>JBIIMH010000331.1:0-3246 GCA_044338095.1 Rariglobus sp.
GGCGGGGCCGCCGGCTTGGTTGGCACCGGCAAGGGCGGAGACCACTTGCATGTGGTTCCAGATGGTGTGATCGGGAATGCGGGTGTCGGCGGGGAGGAAAGCGAGACGGTAGTCTTTTTCACGGGCGTTGCGGCACCAGAGACGCCAGTGGGAGAAAAAGCGGTCGCGCCAAAAATCAGGGTCATTGGCCATGCCGGAATCGAGCAAGGGCTGGCCGAACTGTTCGGCCTCAGTGCCGATGGCGTCGCTTTTGATCGCGGGGAAACCCAGTTGCTGGGTGCCGTCCAGGGGGTGGTGAAATTGGTTGCGGAAGCCGTCGAAAGCGCAGGAGAGGCCGGAGGCGCGGCTTGACGGGAATGGGTAACGGTCGGCGGCTGCGGCAGCCCAGTCGGCCTCGTGATCGTAACGACCGATTTCCTCGTCGGTGAAACCGGCGCGACTCATGGCCGCGCGGGACTTTTCCTGGTGCTCTTGGATGTTAAGGCACTTGGTGGGAGTGTCGTGGAGGAACGCGGCGAGTTTGCGCTTCCAGAAGTCTGCGGTGGGAGATGGGAGGTGGGTCGAAGGGGTGGGCATGGTGGGTGGCGCGTGGATCGAGTGGTTAAAATGGATTGAAAACGGTTGGGGGAATGGGGGGCGGCTTAGCTAATCGTGATCGTCTCGGCGGGCAGGTCGATTGAGGTGCGGTGGCGGCCGGGGATGAGGCGGTCCACCTGCGGCTGGGTCAGGCCTCGCTTGCTGAGCAGGTCCTTACGCAGGTCGGAGAGGCTCTTGTGGGCGTCGTCAGCGAGGTTTCGCGCCTCTTGGGCCCAGGCGATGGTCGGGTCCTGTGGGCGGTATTTTGCCGGCAGCTTCCTTACGGCGTCCGCGATGGTCTTGAAGGGCGCTTGGGTGCGGGGCGTCGTCTTGGCCAGGTCTGCGTAAGCGAGCAGGAGGCAGAAGGCTCGAGGGCCGGCCTTAAGCGGTTCGCCGCCGTTGACCGCGAGGGTCTGGGCATTGATGTCGAGGTCGAGTGAGGTGATTTCGGCGAGGCCGGCGACCTTTTCGTCGAGGCGGCGCACGAGATCCATGTAGCCGGCGATGCGGCCGCCGAGGTCGCGGGCAAAGAGGCGGCGCAGCGGGACAAACGGAACATCGGCCAGCTCGATGGCAGGCTTGGGGGCAGCCTTGGGCAAAGGGTCGGGGCCAAGCAGGCAACCGGGGTAAAGAAAGCCGAGGCGGCCGTTCTCATAGGGCTCGTTGACGAGGACATGGGTAACGCGGTCGCCGGCCCGGCCGAGGAGCGTGGCGACGGAAAAGAGCAGGGCGCCCATGGTCTTGCGGCCACCGGCGACAGAAAAGATGAGTCGGTTGCCCTCTTCTTCGCTGAATTCACGCACGGTGCGCAGGATGAAATCGGCGGCGGCTTGGTGGTCGGCAGCGGTCCGCAGGTCGTCCGCATCTTGGGCTGCGGGGCCGGGCGTGGGGATAACTCGAAGGTGGTCCTGGGCCGTGCCGAAGCGCAGGCGGGTGTCGGTCAGCAGGTGCGCGTGCTTGCGGCCGAGGTGGCTGCGAAGGGCGGTGCGGAAGGTATCCCAGCGGCCGTTGGCCAACAATTGCCCAGTGAGCTTGGCGCGGCCGGTCAGGGTGGTGATGACAACGATGTGGTCGGGGACCACGGGAGTCGGTTCCGAGGCCAAACCCCAGAGCGTTTCGGTGAGCACGGCCGGGGTGAGGCCTGTAACGGCGATCAGCGTGGTGCGGGCGGGGGTGGCGGAACTTGGCATAGCGTCTAAAAAACTGTTGGCGGTTGTTTTTAACAGGAGGCGGATATCCGCCGACATCCGCTGGGTGAGGGGGCGCGCCGGTTTCCTTGTCGGGTTGGTGCGTTGCTGTGATGGGTCTGTGGAATAATTAGAGCCTCACAGATTCATTAAAAGGCGTGGATGGCAGGTGGCTGGCAAGGGGCAATCGCAACGCTCCCCTACCCCTTAGCCGCTCTACATAGGGCGCGTCGGATAAAAACCGTTGGCGCACGAAGAGAGGCGACGGGGGATTCTGGTGGGGGGATTTTGATGACGGGAGTCGTTCGGATTCGATGGTTTCGCGAGACAACCGGATCGATCTCGGCCCGAAACCGTACGGCATTGGTGTTATGACTGAGTCTGGAACGAATGGGTTGAACCCGAGCCCTGCGGCGTTCGGGTTGAATGTTACAGCCTACTAGGCTTGCGCTCCGGTCGTATCCGTTGCCTCACTTCTTGTAACGCAATGCTGCACCTTAAGCGCTCTACCATGGCCTCCTCACACATCTGGAAATTCTTCCGCATCGGCGGTCTCGATCAGGCAGCTATCGACTCCGGCGCCGACCTGCTCGCCCTAAAAGACCTCGACCAAAAACTGTGGGTCGCCTTGAGCTGTCCCGTCAAAGGCCTCGAACTCGACGAGAAAACCCTCGCCCTGCTCGACTCCGACAAAGACGGCCGCATCCGCGTCCCGGAACTCCTCGCAGCCATCGCCTGGGCGGACCTCCATCTCAACGACCTCGGCGTCCTGCTCCAAACCAGCGCCACGCTTCCGCTCTCCGCATTTAAGATCACCACGCCCGAGGGCCGGGCCGCCCTCGCCTCCGCCCAGCGCATCCTAGCCAGCCATGGTAAAGCCGTCGCCACCTCCATCACGTTGGCCGAAGCCGCCGACACAGCGCGACTGTTCGCCGCAACCCGCCTCAATGGCGACGGCGTCATCACCCCCGACTCCGCGACCGAACCCGCGCTCCAACTGCTCATAGCCGACATCCTCGCCACCCACGGCGGCACCGTCGACCGCAGTGGTGCCGCCGGCATCGACCAGCCCCGCGTCGAATCGTTTTACGCCGACCTCACCGCCTTCGCCGACTGGAGCGCAAAGGGCGCCGCCTCCGACCTGCTCCCCCTCGGTGCGCAAACCGCGGCAGCCCTGGTCGCCGTGCAGGCGGTGCGCGCCAAGGTTGACGACTATTTCGCCCGCTCCCGCCTCGCCGCCTACGACGCCCGTTCGCTCGCCGCGCTCAACCGTGCCGAAGCCGACTACCTCAGCCTCGCCGCCCGCGACCTTTCCGCCAACGCCCAGGAAATCGCCGGCTTCCCGCTCGCGCGTATCGAAGCCCATCGCCCGCTCCCGCTACTCGACTCCGTTAACCCCGCCTGGGCTGCGGCCCTCGCCACGTTGCACACCGCCGCCGTCACGCCCCTGTTCGGCCCCGGCCAAAGCACGTTAAGCGAAGCC
>JBIIMH010000332.1:0-3242 GCA_044338095.1 Rariglobus sp.
AACACCAAGCGCCTCAACGACATTCTGGATAGCGACCCCGGTGCTCGTTACATCGGTGAATTCGCCCTCGGTTTTAACCCCCACATCCTTGAGCCGATGCGCGACATCCTCTTTGACGAGAAAATCGCCGGTTCCTTCCACTTCACCCCCGGCCAGGCCTACGAAGGCGTGGGCAACGGTAACAAATCCCAAGTTCACTGGGATATGGTCAGCATCCAGCGTCCCGAGTGGGGCGGCGGCGAGGTCTGGTTCGACGGCAAACTGATCCGCAAGGACGGCATCTTTGTGCCCAAGTCGCTGCACAAATTGAACCCCGAGTTCCTGCTCGGGAAGAAGTGAGTTTTTGGCCCACGAAACACACCAAATGACACGAAAAAGCGGAGCGGCAGAGCGGGGTTTTTAACCGCGAAGTCGAGCCGAAGTCTCGCTAAGTCCGGAATGGGGATCGGGCTACTCGATCCTGTTTTATTGCCCACGGAACACACCGAATACACGGAAATCAGAATTCCGAATTCAGTGTGTTCCGTGTATTCCGTGGGCAACTCGCCTTAATGGATTTCATTCAATCACTCCCCAAGACCGAGACGCACCTGCACATTGAGGGCGCGCTGCCCTACGAATTGCTGCACGCGTGGCAGCCGGAAAACTACCCCGCGTCTCAGCACTTTCACGCGGCTGATTTCCGTTACGATTCGTTCGCCGCGTTCGATCAGGTGCTGCTCGGCCATGCGCTGCCGTGGTTTGTCTCGGCGCAGCGTTATCACGAGGCGGCGAAGGCGATTTTCCAAAAACAGGTCGCGCAAAACGTGCGTTACGTGGAGACCAGTTTCCACCTGCCGGTGGGCGGGTTTATCAACACCCCTGCGCGTGAGATTTTGGCCGCCCTGCGCGCCGCCGTTCCGCCCGGTCTGGAGGTGCGGTTTTTCGCCGGCATGCTCCGCACGGATTACGCGGGACCGATGCAGGTGGTGATTGATGACTTGGTGAATTGGGACGAGCTCGCCGGGGTCGATTTACATGGCAACGAGGCCACGCCCACCGAGGCGTGGACAGCGCCCGTGTGGGCCCGCTTACGTGCCGCCGGCAAGGTCACCAAGGTCCATGCAGGCGAGTTCGATGGGGCGCACCGCGTGCGCGAGGCGATCGAGCTCCTCGGTTCGACGCGCATCCAGCACGGCGTACGCGCAATCGAAGATCCGGCGGTCGTGGCGCTGGCGGCCGAGCGCGGGGTGACGTTTGACGTGTGCCCGTTGAGCAACGTCAAACTTGGCGTTGTGCCTTCGCTGGCCGCGCACCCGCTGCGCACGCTCCTGCAAGCGGGAGTGCGCTGTACGATCAGCACCGACGACCCGCTGGTTTTTGCCAACACGCTCAATGGTGAATACGCCGCGCTCGCCGCCGAGGCGGGGTTTACCCGGGGTGAGTTGGCCCAGTTGGCCGGTAACGGCTGGGCGGTGGCCGACGTGCCCACCTCGACGCGCGCGGCTATGCAAGCCGAGATCGAGCGCGTTGTGGGCAACACCCCGTGCCTTAGTGGTTAAAAAGCCTCAGGCCCCGGCACGGTGCTAGGGGCAGGTTAAATCCCTTTCACTCCCCCTATCGCTGGATCGCGACTTTGTGTTTTGCCGTGCCCTCAGCCGCCAAACCGCGAGGCTTTCGAGGTGAGTCGTCGTCGGTGCGACTGCGGGCTTGCCTCTGCTTTTAGTCGGCCGCACAAAACCCTCTTTTATGCAAAAACTGGCCCTTCTTTCAGTGAGCGACAAAACCGGTTTGGTGGACTTCGCCACCGCCCTCGTCCAGCAGCACGGCTACAAGCTGCTCTCCACCGGCGGCACCGCCAAACTACTCGCCGAAAAGGGCCTGCCCGTCACCGAGGTCAGCCAACACACCGGTTTTCCCGAGATGATGGAAGGTCGTGTCAAAACCCTGCACCCCAAGATTCACGGCGGCCTGCTCTGTCGCCGCGACAAGGCCGACCACCTCTCCGCCGCCCAAGCCCACGGCATCGACCTGATCGACCTCGTGGTGGTTAATCTTTACCCGTTTGAGCAGACCGTGGCCAAGAAGGGCGTCCATTTCGAGGAGGCCATCGAGAACATCGACATCGGCGGCCCCTCCATGCTGCGCAGCGCCGCAAAAAACCACGAGAGCGTCACCGTGGTCGTCGACCACAACGATTACCCCGCCGTGCTCGCCGCCTTCGCTGAGCCCGCCGCGTTGGCCGCCCTGCGCCGCAAACTCGCCCTCAAGGTTTTCCAACGAACCGGCGCCTACGACACCGCAATCGCCAAGTACCTCGAAACTCAGGCCGACGAGCCCAGCCTCGACGCCCTCAGCGGTCTGCCAGAAACCCTCACGCTCACCTACAAAAAGGCCCAGTCGCTGCGCTACGGCGAAAACCCCCACCAGCAGGCCGCCCTCTACGGCACGTTCAACGACCACTTCCAGCAGCTCCAGGGCAAGGAACTGTCGTATAACAACATTTTGGACATCACCTCGGCCACTTACCTGATCGGTGAGTTCGAGAAACCCACCCTGGCGATCCTCAAGCACACCAACCCGTGCGGCGTCGCCTGTGCCGACGATCTGGATACCGCCTGGGAAAAAGCCTACTCGACCGACCGCCAGGCCCCGTTTGGTGGCGTGATCATCGTTAATCGCACGCTGGAAGCCAGCCTCGCCGCCAAGATCGCCGACATCTTCACCGAGGTCATCATCGCCCCGAGCTTTAGCGCTGAGGCGCTGGCGATTTTCGGCAAAAAGAAAAACCTGCGCCTCATGATCGCCAAGGACGGCCTTGGCGCCGATTCGCTGCAAGACGTGCGCTCGGTGGTGGGCGGCCTGCTGGTGCAGGACCGCAACAAGCTTTTGGGCAACCCGCGCGACTTCAAGGTCGTGACCAAGCGCCAGCCCACCCAGGAAGAATGGGACACCATGATGTTCGGCTGGCGCGTGTGCAAACACGTCAAATCCAACGCCATTGTGTACGTCAAAAACGAGCAGACCCTCGGCGTCGGCGCCGGTCAGATGGCCCGCGTGGACAGCTCTAAGGTGGCTGTGTGGAAGGCCGGCGAGGCCAAGCTCGACCTGCACGGTTCGGTGGTGGTTTCCGAAGCGCTGTTCCCGTTTGCCGACGGCCTGATCGCCGCCGCCGAAGCCGGCGCAACCGCCGCGATTCAGCCGGGTGGCAGCGTGCGTGACGCCGAGGTGATCGCCGCCGCCGACGAGCGCGGAATGGCCAT
>JBIIMH010000333.1:0-3237 GCA_044338095.1 Rariglobus sp.
CCTTAAGGTAGCCGGTGACTTCGTTGATCACCGTGGGTGTGACGACTTCGGGGAGACTCATGATGAGCAGATCGCTTTCGTTTTTGAAGTAACGCAGCGAAGTATCGAGGTTCATTGCCTTGGCTACCTTCGACTCCAGCTCAGAGATATCGATGGGTTTGGTGGCGATGCCGGTGAATCCGACTTGCTGCGCCATTTGTTGCGCGGCGACATCGGTTTTGACCACTAAGCCAAAAATCGGGGTGTATTTGGTCTTAAGATTGGTGCGCAATACGCGGAACAGCGTGAAGGCGGACTCATCGGGAAGGGACAACGAGATCATGACCAGATCCACAGCGGTGCGGCCGCAGAAATCGATGGCTTCACCGGTGCTGGCCACCCCGTGCACCTGCCAGGGAGTGTGTTTGAGGCCTTCTTGGATCTGTGCAAAAATCGCTGGCTTGTCCTCGACGACGAGCAGGGTGGCGGGATCGAAGATGGACTTGGCCTTGGCGGGTGCGTCGGTGATCGGCTTCAAGTCGATGATGCGGCCGACTTTTTGCACGAGCAGCTCCTCCTTGAAGGGCTTCACGATGTAGTCGCGCACCCCGATCTTGGCGATCTTGAGCACGTGCTCTTTGCCACCTTCGGCCGTGAGCATGATCACGGGGATTCCCTTGAGGGCGGGATCGGCCTTGAGTTTGGTGAGCATTTCCACGCCGTCCATCACCGGCATGGTGACGTCGAGCAGGATGATGTCGGGGGTTTCTTTGGTCGCGAGCGCGAGGCCCTCGACGCCGTTGGCGCCTTCAAGGATGTCGCAGTCGTACAGCTTGAACGCCTTTTTGATGATGATGCGGACGGTTTTGGAATCGTCGACGGAGAGAATTTTATAACGCATGGGGATCGGAATTAAGGGGGGTTATTCGGAAGGGGGTTGCATGAGCAGGTCGGCAATCAGCGAGTTGGGGCCGATCGCAAACTTGTAGGTTCGGCGCGTGGCCGCAGTGATCGATTCGATCTGGAAGTTACTCCCACGCAGAATCGAAGGGATCGTCAGCTTGCAGGGGAACCCCTTGTCGGAGAGTTGGTTTTTAAACGTGCCCACGGTCATGTTGGTGATTTCACCGATGGCGTCGTTGACCGTTTCGTCACCGGCCTCCTTGATCTCCGCCGCATCCATGCCGAGCATGTTTCCGGCACACTGGGCGGCGAAGGTGTCCTGCATATACAGGTAAATCAACCCGTTGATCGAGCCGATGAAACCGACCGTGCTGACCACGTGCGGCGTGTCGAGACCCAGGCAGGCCTTGGTCTCTTCGGCATTCATGGGCACATGGGTCACGTTTTGGTTCAGCATGGTCTTGAAGACCTCTTGTACGGCGCGGGTGATCGTTTCTTGGAAAACGGCTTCAGGAATTTCTTGGATCGCAGGCATGGGGTGGGGGGTCGCGGGTGTAGGAAAAGTGCAGTGTTGGGTTGAAGGGCTGGACTCTTAGGCAACGGAGAAACGCGGCGTGTCAGAGGAATCGGCTGGCGGGACGACCAACTCGGCCGGATCAGGCAGGGCCTCGGCGACGGAGTCGGCGGCGGCTTGCCAGTCGAAGGCCGAAGCCCCGCAAAAGTAGGTGTGGTCGTAAAGAGTCAGTCCCGTGGGGCCGGTCCAGCGGGTTTGCAGGCTGAAGCGGCTGCCCCCGAGCTCGCAGCAACGCAGGCTGAGCACGAATCCGAGTTGGTCATGCCAATAGGACGCGGAGCCTGTTTGGTAATCGGCCCGGCGCTTCCACCCCGCCGAGCATTCAGGTTTGAGCATGGCTAGGGTGGTCTCGACTTGTTTGAAGAATGAGAACAGGCGCATAGTTTTGGGTTTGTGCTGAGTATATCGGCCCGAATCGGCGCAGGTTTAGTCGCTTCCGTGAAATTCCCTTAAATTTACCGCTTTCCGATCGCAGCGATCTTGTTCAGCTTGGCCCTTAGATTTTATTTTGCCCCCTCTATGTCCCTTGAGAAAATTCTGGTGATCGATGATGAGCCCCTGGTGCGGCGCTCCATGGAGGAAATCCTCAAGAGCCGGCGCTTCCAGACCTCGACGGCGGGCACGCTGGCGGCCGCCGAGGCCCTCTTGGGCAAGGAAACGTTTGATTTGGTGATGCTCGATGTGCGTCTGCCAGACGGAGATGGGCAACGTTTCCTCGAGCAGGTCATGGCCATGCCGACCCACCCGCTGGTGGTCATGATGACCGGCCACGGCACCATCGAGAGCGCGGTCGGCTGCATGCGCGCCGGGGCGTTCGATTACGTGATCAAGCCGTTTCAACCTGCGCAGATCGACATGATCCTGCGCAAGGCCGACAACTACAGTCAGTTGATTAAGGTTAACCGCTATTTCAGCGAGCGCAGCGGGGGCGATGGCGAACCGATGCTGGGGCGCAGTTCCTCGATGTTGCGTGTGCGCCAAATGGTTGAGCGCGTCGCGCCTACCGATGCCACGGTGCTCATTACCGGCGAAAACGGCTCGGGCAAAGAGATGGTGGCCCAGGAGATTTACCGCAATTCGCCGCGCCGCGCCGAGCCGTACATCAAGGTGAACTGCGCCGCGCTTTCCGAACAGTTGATCGAGAGCGAGTTGTTCGGTCACGAGAAGGGCTCGTTCACCGGGGCGATCGAACGCCGCGAAGGCCGCTTCGAGCTGGCCAACCGCGGCACGCTCCTGCTCGACGAGGTCAGCGAGTTGCCCTTAAACCTGCAATCCAAGCTTTTGCGCGTTTTGCAGGAGCGCGAATTTGAGCGTGTGGGCGGCACCAAGACGATCAAGGTCAACGTCCGCATCCTCGCCACGTCCAATCGCGATTTGGCGCACTTCATGGAGCGCGGGCTGTTCCGCTCCGACCTGTATTATCGGCTCAACGTGTTCCCCATTGCCGTGCCGCCCCTGCGCGAGCGACCGGAGGACATCGATGTCTTTGCGGAAAATTTCCTGCGGCGTTTTTCCCGCAAGCATGGTCTGCGCCTGCCCGGTTTTAGCGACCACGCGATTGCGGCCCTGCGCGCCTATCCCTGGCCGGGCAACGTGCGCGAACTGCAAAACACCATCGAGCGCGCGGTGATCCTGTCCGAGGATCACCGGCCGGTGACCACCGCCGCGCTCAGCCTGCCCACGCTCACGCGCGTCGAGCCAGGCCGGGCGGTGGCGCATGCCGGTCTGACCGCCGAGCCCGCGCCGGCACCCGCACCGGTTTATGCGGTGCAAAATCCGCC
>JBIIMH010000334.1:0-3236 GCA_044338095.1 Rariglobus sp.
GACATTGAACATCCAACATTCAACTGCCCGCCCCAACCCCTCCGCCCTCCGTGTTGAACGTTGGATGTTCAATGTTGGATGTTGAACGTTCTCTCCGCCCTTTTTCCGTGACCTCCGTGCCACCTCTAGTGCCCTCTGTGTAACTATCCGACCTCCGTCCCCCCCCCAATGCCCTGGTACCTCTATCTCGCCCTCAAGCAGCTCTTCCCGAGCGGGAAGCGGCTGTCGTTTTTCACGGCGATTTCGATCCTCGGCGTGGCCTTGGGCGTGGCTACCCTCGTCGTTACCAACAGCGTCATGGGCGGTTTCGGCTACGAAATCCGCCGCATGATCATCGACACGCAGGGCGACGTGCAGATTCGCGCCCGCGCCCTGATCGAGCAGCCCGAGTCGCTCATCAAAACCGTCGCCAAGGTCCCCGGCGT
Organism: Rariglobus sp.; assembly: GCA_044338095.1. Lineage (GTDB taxonomy): Bacteria > Verrucomicrobiota > Verrucomicrobiia > Opitutales > Opitutaceae > Rariglobus. The sequence goes on from JBIIMH010000334.1 coordinate 426, forward strand.
GCTCGGCGTCACCCCGTTTGCCGAGGGCGTGGGCATGCTCGAATACGGGCGCAAACCCGCCTTCCCGGTCCTCCAGGGCATTGATGTTAACCGGGTCAATTCCGTCATTCCGCTCAACCGCTTTATTCGCGTCGGCTCACTCGACGAACTCGACGACGACACCGTCATCCTCACCTCGCAACTGGCCTATTCCCTGGGCGTGCAAATCGGCAGCAAAGTCACGATCTCGTCCCCGCTGCTCATCGAGCGGCTCAAAAACGACGAGGTGTTTCTCCCCCGCGAGCTTGTTGTGGTGGGCATTTTCGAGATCGGCCACCAGCAGCTCGATAGCAACACCGTGCTGGTCACGCTGCGCCGCATGCAGGACCTCTACGGCCTCGGCGGCTCGGTTCACGGCCTCAACGTCAAAATCGCCGATAAGCTCGACGCCGACGTCATGGCCAAGCGCATCAACGCCGTGTTGCCCCAGCAGCCCGAGACCATTGCCCGCTCCTGGATCGAGGCCAACAGCGAGTTCCTCTTCGTCCTCCAGATGGAGAAAAACTTAGTCTCGATCCTCCTGCTCTTCATCATCCTGGTGGCGTCGTTCTCCATCATGAGCTCGCTGTTGACCACCGTGGTGCGCAAGACCCGTGAGATCGGCCTGCTCGGCGCGCTCGGCGGCCGCCCCCGCGAAATCGCCGCCTGCTTCTGCGTCCAGGGGTTCCTCATCGGCCTGATCGGCACCGTCGGCGGTTTGGCGCTCGGCTTTGGGTTTTTGCAGGTGCGCAACGAGCTGTTGCTCCTGTTCACCAAGCTCACCGGCAGCCAGGAAACGCTGGAGCGGTTTTATCAATTCAGCAAAGTCCCCGCCCACATGGAATCCGCCGACCTCGTCGTGATCATCGTCGGCACGATCTTGATTTCGACCATCGCTGGCATTTTTCCAGCCTGGCGCGCCTCGCGCCTCAAACCCGTGGAAGCCCTGCGCAATGAGTGATCCAAGTAGCCCCAAAAGTAGCGCAGACTTCCAGTCTGCCTCCGAACCCAACCAGCAGGCTGGAAGCCTGCGCTACTCTCCCCTCCTCGAAGCCTCCGGCCTCACCAAAACCTACCTCAGCGGTGAGCGTCGTCTCGATGTCCTGCGCGGCGTAAGCCTGTCCGTGGGCGACGGCGAGAGCGTGTCCATCCGCGGCGAATCCGGCTCGGGCAAATCCACTCTGCTCCACCTGCTCGCCGGTCTCGACGCGCCCGACACCGGCAGCGTCACCTGGGACGGCTCGGCCGAAACCGGAGCCGTCCGTCGGGCGCGGTTTATGGGCATGGTTTTCCAGTCGTTTTACCTGATCCCCGAGCTCGATGCTTTGGGCAATGTGCTCATGGCGGCGCGCGTCGCCGGCAAAGTCGGCGACGCCGAAAAAGCCCATGCCCGCGAGCTGCTGGCCCGCGTTGGCCTGGCCGAACGCGGCCACCACCTGCCCTCGCAACTATCTGGAGGTGAACGTCAAAGAGTGGCAGTTGCGCGTGCGCTGATGAATTCACCGCGCCTGATTCTGGCCGACGAGCCGACCGGCAACCTCGACGAAAAGACGGGCGACGCGATCATCGACCTGCTGCTCGGCCTATGCGCCGAACGGCGAATCGCGCTGGTTCTGGTGACGCACAACGCCGCCCACGCCGCCCGCACCGCGCGGGCCCTGTTCATGCACGAAGGGGCGTTGCGATGAACGTAATCGGCATTTTTCACCACGAAGGCACCAAGGCACAAAGTCCGGAGGAGAATACCGGCTGAGCACGAGCCGTTTTTAACCCCGAAGCCTCGCCAAGAAACGCTAAGCTATCCCTATGCATCAGCCGGAACGCACCGTGGGTTATTTTTATCTCAAGCCGAACTTCGCGTCCCTTCGCGCACTTCGCGGTTAAACAACGCCGATTCTTCCGTGTAATCCGTGTGTTCCGTGGGCAACACCTCCGCGCTGGTTGATCTTCGTGATCTTGGCTCGATCCCCTTTTGCGTCTTTGCGTTAAAAAACCTCTCCACACTTTCCTTTCATTCTCGTTTCTTCTTTCCCTCTGCCCATGAGCTTTTTCTCCTCCCCCAAACCCAAGGTTAAGTGCGGCGTCATCGGCGTCGGCTCGCTCGGCCAACACCACGCGCGCATCTACTCCACGCTCCCCAACGTCGAGTTCATGGGCATCTACGAGTCCAGCGACGAACGCGCCAAGGAGATCTGCGCCAAGTACAACTGTCACCGCTTCGCCTCCATCGCCGAACTCGGCGCCGCCTGTGACGCCGTTTCCGTGGTCGTGCCCACCGACAAACACGCCGAGGTCGCCATCCCCCTGCTGGAGCAAAAATGCCACCTGCTCATCGAAAAGCCCATCACCGCCACCCTGGAAGAAGCCGAGCGCGTACTCGCCGCCGCCAAGGCCAACGACTGCATCGTCCAAGTCGGCCACATCGAACACTTTAACCCGGTCATGAGTTTTATGGAGAAACACATCGACCGCCCCGGTTACATCACCGCCGAGCGCCTCGCCCCCTACACCCCGCGCGGCACCGAGGTCGGCGTGGTTCTCGATTTGATGATCCACGACATCGGCATCGTGCTCGCCCTCGCCAAGTCGCCCATCCGCAAAATCGACAGCGTGGGCATCAGCGTGTTGTCCAAGACCGAGGACATCGCCAACGCCCGCATCGAGTTCGAGAGCGGCTGTGTGGCCAACTTGAGCGCCAGCCGCATGAGCCTCAAAAAGAACCGCGAAATCCGCATTTTCCAGGACAACGCCTACCTCTCGCTCGATTTCATGAACCAGAAAGGCCACCTGGTT
>JBIIMH010000335.1:0-3225 GCA_044338095.1 Rariglobus sp.
GACCTCTTTTCAAAATCGGGTGTGGGCGGAATTGGCGGCAATTCCCTTCGGACAGACGCGCAGCTACGGGCAACTGGCCGCGGCGCTGGGCCAAAGCGGCGCTTCGCGGGCCGTCGGGCGAGCCAACGCGGCCAATCCCCTCGCCCTGCTCGTGCCCTGCCACCGGGTGATCGGCGCGGACGGCGCGCTGGGTGGCTTCGCTTTTGGGGGACCCATCAAACAGCACCTACTTACCCACGAGGGCGCGTGGCCGGCAGACCTGCTTTGAATCCCGTTGGCGGATACGTTAGGACGAGGCGGGAGCGCACCTAATCACACGAAAATCGAGACTGTGTTCGCGAAGCGAGTGGCATTGAGCGTGAGCTCAAGGACGCCGTAAACCTCAACTTGAATGCTAATTCGCCTAAGCGCGGTGGCAGTGCGGACAGGACTTTTCGTACACGTAGCGAACATCCTGTTGTTCATCGACGGACAACGGCGTCTGGCAGTTCCAGCACAGCACGGACCCGGTTTCTTGGAGCTGGGCGTTCACACCCACACGGCGGTCGAAAACGAAGCATTCCCCATCGTAGTGCGCGCCGCCACACGCCTCGAAGTATTTCAAGATGCCGCCGTCGAGCTGGAAAACCTCCTCGAAGCCCTCGCGCACCATGAACGGCCCGGCCTTTTCACAGCGAATGCCGCCCGTGCAGAACATCACCACCGGCTGCTTTTTTAGTTCTGCGGACAACCGGCCGACCGCATCGGGAAACTCGCGGAAATTCTCGATGTGGGGAACGAGCGCGCCCTTGAACGTGCCCATCTTCACCTCGTAGTCGTTGCGCGTGTCGAGCAGCGTAACGGGGCGGCCCTCGTCGAGCCACTGCTTGAGCGTGTGAGGGGAAAGTTTCGGCGACGGTTTGTGGGCGGGGTCGATACCGTCGATACCGAACGCGATGATCTCCTTTTTGATCTTCACGAGCATCCGATTAAAGGGTGCCTCGGAGCTAAAACTTTCCTTGGGCGCAAGGTCCTCCAGACCCGGCACCGTACGGATCTCTGCGACCATGCGACCAACCGCATCCGGCGTGCCCGCCACAAAGAGATTAATCCCCTCGGTGCTCAGTAAAATAGTGCCCTTGAGCCCCTCGGCGTGAGCCGTGGCCTGCAACCGAGCGCGCAAGGCGGGCAGGTCGGTGAGCGGGGAGAATTTGTAAGTGGAGATGTTAAGGAAATCGGCGGCCATGGCGAAGGAGCGTGAGGGAGCAACTGAGCGGAAATTAAACTGAGGGGCGAGCTTGCTCGCGAAATTCAAAAACCGCGCAGGATGCGAATGAGGTTAAACTCACACCAACTGAGCTTGGGCCAGTCGCTCGGCTAAAAGTGCGACTAAGCGGGCATCGGCCGCGATGGGCTCAGTCATTTGCGTCTGCAACCCCGGGTTCGCCTCCTCGGCCGATTGGCAAATCTCCGCGATATCGCCTCCTGGCCCCGCATGGCGTCCCGGAGAGAGGAACTGTAAAGCGACCACCACTTCGCCGCTATTAAAAGGCGGTGTGCTCAACACCGTGGCGAGGAGCGGCTCGTTGAAGTCGTAGGCAGCTCCCTCACGGCGCTCCATCGACGCCACCGCGAGCCCAGCCACTGTGTCGCCAAGGAGCCCGCGCAGTTGCGCACCGAGGTGGTTGCGCACCACGGCCACGGAGGGTTGCGGCGAGCCATGATCCACCAAAACCACGTGCGGCCTAACCCAGCTCCGCGCACGTGCGGTCTGGCGCACCTGATCGGCCAAAATTTCCGCCACCCGCGAGTCCGTTTCAGCCGGGTTAACCATCCAAGGCGCCAGCCGCACCCGGGCCTGGGGGAAGCGCTCCCGCACCGCCGCCACACGTGCCGGCACGTATTCGGTGAGCGCCGCACTCGGGCCAAAAAACAACGGCATCAACACCGCCTCACCAGCCGGGTTAGCCGAAAAAAACTCGACGAGGGCGGGCTCCAGCAGGCGCGCCGGAACCCCGCCAAGGGCGGCAGTATCGACCTTGGTGGAGTGCAACAGTGAAACCGGCTGCACGGCATGCCCCTGGTGCGCGGAAAGTGCAGCCGCCAACCGGCGTAAGCTCAACGTGGAGTCGGGGCGCACGGAGCCATTGTCAAAAAGAAACCATACAGTGGGGAATGCGATGGACACGGTTTTCAAAGTCTCGGTTAAATATCTTGCGACCCAAAATAAATGCCCCGTAAGGTCAACCAACGTCGCCTATTTTTAATCGTCCAACTATGAACTTCTCCATCAAGAAACTCAGTTTTGTTCTGCTCGCAGCCGCCGTGCTTCTCTCCGGTTGCTCCAAAAAGCCCAAACGCCCCGACCCGTCCTCCACGGTTCTCGGCCCTGATGGCGGCCTCTCCGGTGCTGGCATCGGTGGCCTGAGCGATGGCATGAACGGCGCCGCTCCCGGCACCGACCTCACCGGTCGTGACCCGAACGCAATCGACGGCCAAGTCCGCGGTTTGCTCCAGCCGGTCTATTTCGATTTCGACCAATCCGGCATCAAAGCCTCCGAGCGCTCCAAACTGGATGCCGCCAAGGCCTATCTCGAAGCCAACCCCACTGCCCGCATCCTTTTGGAAGGCCACTGCGACTGGAAGGGCACCTCCGAGTACAACCTCGGCCTGGGTGACCGCCGCGCCAATGCCGCCAAGCAGTACCTGAGCACCACTGGCGTTGCCGCCGACAAGATCGAGGTTCTCTCCAAGGGCAGCCTCGACGCCATCGAGAACGCCGACGAAGTGACCCGCGCCAAGGACCGCCGCGTTGAGCTGGTTGTCCTCAAGCAGTAATCCGTAAAACGGATACCAATAAAAGCCCCGACGCATGTCGGGGCTTTTTTGTGTCCCAACCCCGCGGTTGCGGCGTCCCGCACCTGGAGCCGGCCCTCCACCAAAAACCGTGAAACCCGCAGAAATGAGCCCCCTGCGGTGAACCTTCTTGGGCCAAAGGCCACCTTAAGCGCGGAACCGCTCCAAGCCCATGCACCTGTTAACCCCTTTTGCTGCCCCGCTCGCTCCCAGCCTCGCGCCCACCCTCGCGGCTCAGCCCGCGCTCACGCCACCCGCGCCACCGCCGCTTGCCACCAACCGCCTGCAAACTCTCGCCGTCGGCGACCGCCCCCAGGAGCGCTTGGAAAAACTCGGGGCCACCGCGCTCAGCGACAGCGAACTGCTCGCCATGCTGCTGCGCAGCGGCAC
>JBIIMH010000021.1:0-11640 GCA_044338095.1 Rariglobus sp.
CCGCTTGGACAGTGAAAGGAAACGTGCGCTGATCGGGCGCCGTCACTTCCCCTAGGTGGAGCCCCCACGCCGACGTTCACGGCTCGAACACCGCCACCGGCGATTCCGGACCGAAGCCGTCGATCCGCTCCGGTGAAGGCTTCTCGGCTCGCATCCAGCCGCCGGACAATCCGGAGAAAGGCGCTCCGTCCAAAGGCATGACATACGTAGGATCCAAGCGCACTTGATAGGCCTTGATCACAAACTCGGTCCCCTTCGGCAGGAGGTGATCCTCGTAGTGTTTTATCCGTTCGTTCGGATAAATATAGCCCGTCTCCTCGGGGCCGACCGCTCCCACCATTTCGAAAATCGTGCCCACCCGCTCTTCGGATGCGGGCAGGCGTTTCCAGATGGTGTATCCGGTTGGATTCCCTTCCGCTGCCTTCCACTTCAAACGGGCTTTCCCGTTCTCGTTCACCACCTGCAAGGTCGGCACCACGCCTGGCGCAGGCAGCAAGGTTACCTGGGTTTCCGCGCGGTGAGCGGGATCGCGCCGGCTGATCGCGCTGACCGTGACCGTGCGCTCCGCGCGCAGGCGCGGCGCGGTGTAGGTGCCGTCCGCCGTGATCATTCCGGCCGCCGCATCGCCGCCGACGATGCCGTCGACCGCCCAGTCCACCCGGTGCTCCGGATCATCCCTCACCACCGCAGTGAAGCGATAGGCAAACCCGCCTTTCATGCGCACCGGAAACGACGCGCGCGGGTGCTTCTCCGGCTGGGCGGTGTGAGGAGACTCCGCTATTTCCTTCGGCCACAGTTCCACCGGGGCGGAGAACTGCCGCGCGCCCGCCTGGGTCGCAAACCAGAGCAGGTTCAAATTCGCATACGTGTAGTACTCGTTGTACTTTTCAAAGTTCGGATTGTCGTGCTCATCCCCCACCGCCCCATTGATGGTCCCGCCCGGGAACGCGCGGCCAAGCACATCCGGATAGTATTGGCCTGAATTGAGATTGGTGGCGAAGCCGTGGATCAACCCGTAACCGGCGGGATTGTGGCCGGAGAACCAGAAAAACTGCCGCCACGCCGCTTCCACACACGCCGGATCATCGAGCAGACGCCCCGCCTGAAGCAGAAACGCGGCGTTGCCGATCTGGTGAAACTGCCGGCCGATTTTTCCAAAATATTGGTATGCCACGCCGCCCTGCGCGGGCTCGCGGCGCTTCAAGCCGAGGGTCTCGATCTTCATCGGGGTGTAGCCGAAGGGATTCCGCTGGGCCACGGTCATTAGGTAGTCGTGCGCATAGGAGCGCACCGCCTCGCGCCAGCGCGGCGCCTGCTCGTGCTCGGGCAGGGCCGCGATCAATTGGAACAGCCCCTGGTAGATCCAAGGCGTGATCATCACTTCCTGCTCCGGCTTCTCCCCGCCCGGGCTGTGCGACCCCATCGTATCACGATGGAACCAGCCGCGCACCGTGCCCGCGCCCAAAGCGACCGGCGTGGTTTGCTGCAAGACGAGCAGGCGGTCCGCTTCGGCCACCGCGCGCTTCAGATAGCGCTCCTCGCCGGTCATGCGCGCCATCAGAACGTTTAGCCAGATCCACGAGCCCAGGGACGACTTCTGGGGATGAGGCCGATAACGCCGGTCAATCTGGTCGTAGCCGCGCTGCACCCACGCCTGCACACGCGCAAAAAACGCCGGGTCACGGTCCCGGAACACACACACCGCATACGCCGGCCCGAGCAGCAGCGAAGAGGCGATCCCCTCGGGATTGGCGTGGTTGTACTCGTTGACGCTGGCTTCGCTGTCGAAGCAGTCCACCAGTCGCTTCTCGTCGCCGGTGTAGAACCGGTTATCGAAGGTCGCCCACTGATGGTCCCAGAAATGGAGCAGGTAGCGCAGCGAGCCGTCCTTTTCCAAGAACGACAACGCCCCGTCCAAGCCCCAACGCACCTGCGAATAAATCCAGTCGCCGCGATCCCAGAACGGCGCGCTGTCCTTCAGCGCGCAATACTGTGCCACCACCAGCGACGCCGAGGGATAAACGCGCCCGTCATCACCGTCCGCCCAGGCCCGCCCGATGTACTTGTAGACCGGGCCGTCCGGACGCTCGATCAGGCCGTGTTCCCAGTTGACCAGGCGGAAGTCGCCGAGGTTGCCCATAACGTTGTCCTCGCCCATCCGGCGCAGGCCGAAGTAGTGCCACGCGACGGCTTTCTGCAGATCGTCCCAGCGGTGAGGCGCGATCTGGAAGGTCCGAAAGCTGCGCTCCTGCCCAACCTGCACATAGTATTCGCCGGTGTCGCGCAACGCCGTGAAATCGCCCTGCCGGAACGTGCCGAAGTCGCCGCTCACCTCGCGCAGTTCCCCTGCGAACACGACCGCGCCATCGACGGCGCGGCGCACCTCGAAGCGATCAACCTGTACAGGGGTGGTGACGGTCTTGGGGTGCTCGGGGTTGTAGCCGTGCTGCGAGACCCAGACGCGCACATCGGTCGCCGCGTCACGCCACGCTGGTTTGCTCTCCGCCGCGAGCGCGGGCCAGGCGGCGAGGAGCACGGCAAGGCCGGCCAGCCACGACACGCACGGACGTCGATTGAAGCCGAGGATAAGGAGAAAGTTCATTGGATAAGGGATCAGGGGGAAAGGCCGGCGCTCGCCCCCGCGCCTCGGGCCTTGTCACGGCGGCGGGCGGGAGCAGGCTCCAGCTTGATTGAAAAGTAACCGAGTGCCAAGCGGCTTGCGGGTCACCACGCACGCACCCCTCCAGCATTCACATCTTATGTTAACAAATTTTCAGACAGCGCCTACTTAAAAAGACGTCCGTTTTCATTAAACTCAAGCGCTTGTTTATTATTTGACGCTCCTCGTAGATCAAGCCTTAGCTTACTCGTTGTAATCGTGTGCTTGGCCCCCTAATCGCCCCCCAGCGCCCAAGCCCGCGTGCAACTCGCCCCCCCGGTCCCCACCTTCGCTTGATAGTACCCCGGCTTATTGGCCTCCGTTCTGATTCCTTTAAGTGCTTAGCCTTTTCATGCTCGCTTTAAAATCCCTCGTTTACAGTGCCTGCCTGGCCGCCTTCGGGCTTGCGGCGTCATCTGCGTTCTCCCAGTCCGAGCGCGCCTACGCGTCCCAGTGGCGCTTGGGGTCTGCCACCTCACCCGCGTGGACCACCACCGGCGACGTGCGGGCGGAGTCGCTCCCGACCGAAATGGGCGGCTATCAGGAGTCGCTTTCCGGCCTGACCCTGCGGGGCGTCGGAGCCAGCGTCACGCTGACCGTGGCCGCCCCCCCGGCCGGCCAGCCGCTCCTGCTGGAAATCCAGGAACTCCACCAGCGCCGCCCCCGCGCCTTCGGCTACGCGGTGATCGTCGGCGAGCAGCGCGTGTATTTCCGCAGCTACGAGGAGCGCAGCGCCGGCCCCAACCATTACTGGGTGCAGATCCCGCCCGAGGCCTACGCCGGGCGCGACCCGCTCACGGTTACTTTGCGCAGCGAGGGCGCCGCGCCCTTCACCCTTGGCGGCATCTGGGTTTACCACGACTTTTTCCGCCGGGTGGCCGATCCGGAAAAGGTTTACCGGCCAATGGGCCTGCTCGGCATGGAGCTGGCCAATATCGAGCCGAAACCAAGCTTCACCTCCTTCGCTCCGATCGGCCGTCTGAGCATCGCCCAGTACGGCGCCGCCCCGGTCGAGCGCGGCCGCACCCGCCTCGTCGAGAGCGTGCGCGCGGGTGCCGCCGCCGGCGAACGCATCCTCTGGATGCCCAACGGCACCGCCTGGGGCGGCAAGCCCAACGGCCCGGACGGCCGCGGTGGCTACTTCAGCGACCCTCGCTACAGCTCGCTCGGCTACAACCCCGACACCGGCCGTTACCTCACCTCCTGGCCCGGCATGTGGGGCAGCACCGCTTGGCCCAGCCTGCACGAGCCGTGGATGAATGCGTTTCTGGAAACGCGTTTCCAGAAACTCTTCACCGGCCTGACCACCGAGCTCGACCTGCTCACCGCACGCGGCCTGCGCCCGCAGCTGGGTGTCATCCGTGAGTGGGGCCTGTCGAGCTGCGAGCTCTCACCCTCGAGCATCGCACTGGCCGCGGCCTCGGGCCTGCGGCTCGACCCTGGCGACGGCCTCAACACGGCGGAGCGACGCTGGATGTTTCGCGAGGGCGTGCGGCTCTGGCAGGACTATGCCGCCAGCACACGCCGTGCCCTCGCCCGGTCCAGCGTGCACGTCGACCGCGGCGCAGTCCACCTACCCGATACCCAGGTCCTCGACGAGCTCTACTCCCAACCGGATTTCCTGAGTGACTGGGCCGTCGGCCCGGAGCTGTGGAGCATCGGCGAACAGGGCATGGTGCCCGGCTTCTGGAGCAGCGGCGAACTCGGCCAGGGCAAGGAGTACCGCGAACTGGCGATGTATGACTACCTGCGCGCCCGCGGTCGCCTCGCGATGGTCAACCTCGAGCGCCCCATCCTAAAGGAGGACTTCAGCGTACTCGCACAGCACTACGCCCGTGGATTTCAATTTGTAACGCTCTTCAACGACACCCGCCAGGACGCCCGCTTCATCCAAGCCGCCGACCGCTGCGAGGACGGTCCCGCGCTGCCCGCGCTCCATCGCGAACCCACGCTGCTTGCCGTCGACTTCCGCCAGCTCAAGGCCTTCGGCCCGGCCGACGCCGTCGCCCGGCACGACAATATCCACATCGCCCACGCCAACACCTTCAAGCTGCGCGAGCACCGCGCCCCGCGCCTCGCAGTCGAGGATCACACCCGGCCCGGCGAGATCACCTATCACCTCACTCAGGGCGGAGCGCCTTTCGCCTCCGGCCTGAGCCTCCACCTCAACGGCCGGATCGCCTCGGTCGAGGGCAACGCGATCGAGCTGTGGGGTGGCCGTTCCCCGAATGAGCTCCGGCTCCTGCGTCGCCTGACCAGCCGCGAATTGCCCTGCCCCGACCACTGGGCTCCACACATGACCTCCGACGCCACCTTCGACCTCGGGACCGATATGGTCGGCGCCACCGACTGGTTCCTTCGCCTGGTGATTCACACACCCAGCGCGCCCGACGCCGCCTTCCTGCTCGGACTCGACGTCGGCAGCCAATGGCCGCAGCGCAGCGGCTACGTCGCCGCAAATCCACTCAAAGCGCGAGACGAGCGCACCCTGCAGCTCTGGGTGCAGGACCGTGCGCTCGCCGTGGCCATGATCGACACCTACGCCCGGACCGCGCTGGCCGCAGCCGGCAAACCCGCGCCGGGCCCGGCGGCACCCGCCCTAATCTGGGATCTGGCCCAGCCCGGTGTGCCCGCACGGGAGCAGGCGCTCTTCGCCCGGGCGCTCGACCTGTATCAGCGCGGCTGGTACCGCAGCGCCTACGCCGCGCTCGTGGGCGAACTTTCCCAGATACTGCCCGCGCGCTACGCAGTGCGCGGCGGCGGCCCGCTCGGCTGCCACCCGGTCGAGGTTGCCCTGCCCTCTCCCGAAGCGCTGGCAGTGGTCACGCTCACCGCGGTCGGCCCGGAAGGCGCCGTCTTTTCGCTGGTGTCCGAGCAGGCCACGCCGGGCGTGACCTTGCGTTTCCCGCAACTCGACGGCCGCGCCCGCAGCTGGCGGCTCGAGTCGACCGGTCCCCACGCCTATCGCCTCCTGCCTTCCGCCCCGGGCGAGACGGCCCTCGGCTCGGTACGCCCCGCTGCCAACGGCGGCGTCGAGGTGCGGTTGGACGCGAGCCCGTTGGCCGCCACGCCGCCCTCGCCACTGCCGCGCACCCTTGAAGGCCGATTCCTGAGCGGCGACCGCAAGCGCATCACCGTGGACACGCAGGACCTCGCCGCCATGAACCAGGAGGCGTCGCTCGACCTCGCTGTGGCCGAAACGGTCAACTTCGAGCGCTCCGCCGATCACCTCGCCGCGCCGGACGCGGCCGAGGCGCTCTGGCCGCGTCCGTTCGACGCCGTAAGGCTCACCCTCGACGAGGCGGGCCGCGTCACCGCGATCCAGGCCCGGTATGGGCGCGACCGGGGCCGCATCCGGGCGTTCCACCCTCCCATCCTCGTTGGCGAACTCTCGCCCGGGGGCATCGAATTGGACAACGGTCGGCGCTATGATTTCAGCTACGCGCCGGGCACCGGCACCACTTTTGCGACCGTGGCGCTACACGCCGCGATCACCAACTACGAAGCTCGCGCACTCGAGCAAGCGCTGCGCCCCGGCCAGGAGGTCGAGCTCACCTACTGCCCCTACGCGACGCCCGGATCTCACCCTCGCCTGCGCACTGTGAGCGCGCCCCACCAAGTGCTTCTCAAGGAGGACTTCACCACCCACACCGGCGACGAATGGAAGGCCCGTGCGGTTCGCCTGGACGGGATCGACGTGCGCCCGCACAAGCCCGAGCCCAACTACCTCTACGATGTCGTCATTCCCCTGCTGCGCCCGACGCGCTTCTTCCAGCCGGGCAGCGTGGTTTATGCGGTGAAGCATGATCGCCCGCTCGGAACCACCGCGCTTGAGTTTGCCGCCCGCGCCTTCGAGGACAGCAGCGTCGCGGCTTTCTCGGTCAGCACGGACGGCGTGACGTGGACTCCCGTCGGCCAATTCGACAACACGTGGCAAAACAATTACCCGCAGAGCACCGACAGCAAGAAGTGGAACTTCCCCCCGCAGATGGTCGACCTGACCGAGGCGGTGCGCGGACAAGAGGCGTTTTTCCTGAAAATCACCCTCACCGTGGGGGACGCCGACGAGCGTTTCTGCTTCGGTCGTTTCCGGGTTATCACCGAGGGTCCCGCCCTAAGCCCCTGAATTTTCCCTACCCAATACTATGTATCTCACTCGCACCGTCCTTGCTTTGGCCGCCGTCGCGGCGCTTCTCGGCACATCCGTCCCAGCCCTTGCGCTCGAATACCCGTACGCCCCCTACAACGAGGGCAAGCTCGACCCGCAACTCACCGGCTGGCCGCTCTCGGCGGCCGCCCTCGAGTATGTTGCCAAGCCCACCCACCAGCGCCGTCCCGGCACGGAAAGTGGCGGGCAAAAGATGGCGTTCTTGCCCTACACCCCGTCGGCCGATGGCTCGGGTGCGCCCAACTGGTATGTCAGCGCGCACGGCACGCTGGTCGCTTCGCTTGATCGCTTCAAACAGGAGCACAGCAACAAGGTCGATATCCTCCTCGTGGGTGACAGCATCACCTGGCAGTGGATCGATATCCGGGCGCCCTATAACCAGTACCCGCAACAGTTTAACGAGGCCTGGAAAACCGCCTTTGGCCAGTACACCGCATTTAATCTCGGGGTGGCTGGCGACAAGACCCAGGGGCTGCTCTGGCGCCTGGACCGCGGCGGCGTGCTCGGCTCGACTCAGCCCCCGCTCGCGCCGCGCCTGGTGATCCTGGCGATCGGCCATAACAACATGTTTTTCACCGGGGAAACCGGCACGCTCGCCGCCGCCCAAGGCGTACTCTGGTGCGTGAAAAACCTGCGCGCCAAATTCCCGCAAACCCCGGTGATCGTCTGCAAGATCTTCCCCAGCCACACGCCCAAAGCCGCGTTCTACCAGAACGCCCGCGAAATCAACACCCACCTCGACGCGCTCTTCGCCGCCGAGCAAGATCCGCAGGTCCACCTTCTCCCCGATCTTTGGGCGGAAATGACCCAACCGGAGGACGGCCGTGTGCGCCCCGAGTTCTTTCGGGCTGACGAGAAAGATGAGGGCAAGATCCACCTTTCCCTGGAGGGCTACCGGCTATGGGCATCCAAGCTCAAGCCGCTCGTCGACCGGCTGCTGACCAAGCGTTAAGCCCGCCTTTCCACCCTCCGTTTCCTACTGCTCGCCTGCTGCGCACTGACGACCACGCTTTCGGCGCTTGGCTACGACGTGCTCGCCAGCGCCTAAATCCGCTCGTCCAACGCACGCTCGGCAAACTGCCCGCCCAAACCGTGAGCGACTCCAAACGCCGTTCCTGATTCGCCCTGCGTTCCCGCTCTCCCCTTTTTCCTTTATGCCAAAACCCACCCCCCTCGCCCTGATAATCGCGTTATTCCTGACCGTAGCCGGGAGCATCCTCCCCTTGCGCGCTGCGGCCTCCATCGCTGAGTCGCTCGCTCGCGACTGCTACGTGCTCAAGGACGGAGCCCTCCGCCCCATCCCGTCCAACACCTTCGCGCAGACCCGGCTCTATGTCGTCTATTACTCGCACCGCTTTTGCAGCCCTTGCATTCCGGTCACCGAAGAGCTCACCCGCTGGTATTCCACACGCGTGCGGCGCCCGGACGTCTCGCTTGTTTTCGCCACTCTAGGCGAGAGAACTGAGGACCAGTTGCTCGGCTACCTGAAAAAATCCAAAATCCTATTTCCGGCGCTCCATCCCCGGTGTCATTTTACTGCTGATGGAAAGTTCATCGTTGGGATTCACCCGTTTTATCCGGACGGCTACGGTGCCGTTCCCCTATTCCGCTTCTACAGGGCCGACGGCAGCGAGATCGATCCGCGACTGCACGGTGCAAAGCCGCACGGTGAGGAGGGGAACTATGGGATCCAGCCTAAGGAGTTGGACGCGCTCATCGCGAACATGCTTAAAACCGACGACAAAAGTATGAAACCCGCCTCCACTCATTAGTCGTTAAAGTCGGCATAATTTTTCCATAAAGGCACGTTCTCTTTACGTTAGCTCCAATATCGCTCGATCAAGTTCAGATTTGGAGAGCACGCTGGGAGAAAACAAAGATCGATAGCGCATTCTGCCGCGCATTTCTTCACCAAATCACGCGTATGGTTTTTCGCATTGTCCAACACGACAGTGATGAGCCTCACAGTCTATCCAGCCCGCATCAATCAACACGGTATGCGGCGAGGTGGGGCTACCGCGTTCGTTGCGATGAATTTGTGCCACCACCAATTCCACGGCGACCCGGCCCAACTGTTCCAGCCGGAGATCAAGCCCGCCAAAACCGGGGCAGGGGGCTTGCTGCATTAGCCAAACGACGAGCGGGCGCGTGGCGGCGTTCTGCTTGGACGAATCTACGGTGA
This sequence comes from Rariglobus sp., assembly GCA_044338095.1. Taxonomy (GTDB): domain Bacteria; phylum Verrucomicrobiota; class Verrucomicrobiia; order Opitutales; family Opitutaceae; genus Rariglobus. The sequence goes on from JBIIMH010000021.1 coordinate 9,010, forward strand.
GGCACGCAAATGTCTCCGCGACCAGCACGGCATCGGGTTTTTGACGGCCCAGCCAGGCGGTGATCACGTCGTCGTCTTCGGCGAGGAGAGGGGGCACGCGTTCGCTTTTCGGCAAGGATTGTTGGCAGGCCAGAAAGGCCCCCAGCCACTTGCCTTGGACCCGTGTATTCATGGCGGTGGTGAGCAGCAAGCCGACGCGACGAAAGCCCTTCGCGCGCAATTGCTCGAAGGCCAGCACGCAGCCCTGAAAATGATGGAGCGACACCCGATGCATGACGGGTTCGGCCAGACTCGTGCCGATTGTCACCCCCGCCAAGCCGCGCAAATCCAAGTTAAGCTTCATCGCGGACTCGTGCACGGGAGGAATGATCACCCCCCACTGTCCGCGCGCGGTCAGGGTGCGGCGCAGGCTTGCGGGCGACAGCTCTTCAGCCCCGGGGCGGTAAACCTCGATCCCATAGCCCAATTCCTGCGCCCGCTCCTGCGCGCCGCGCAAGGGAAGGGCCGCGTTCGTGGCGACGGACCTTTCCTGGCCCTGCGGCCACAAATCAAGCCACACCAGGTGGTGGGGATCGCTGCGCCGGCGCCGATGGTGCATTTGCGACATCAGCGTCGCCACCAACGGGTGGGGACGGTAGCCCAGCCGGTCGGCGATGGCCTTGATGGCCCGGCACCGTTTTTCCGGGATTGAAGGATCGTTACGCAAGGCCTTGGAAACGGTGGAGACGGCGACCGAGGCGGCGCGCGCGACATGCCTCATGGTGATGAGCGGGGCGGGTTTCACGAAACGATGTTCGTAAAACTTCTCTCGCCAGCCAAGCGCGAAAACGGCAAGTAGCCGTTAAGGAAATCAGGAAAGCCATCATGAAGATTTCCTGCCCCAACCCCATGAATCCCCCGCTTGCCCCCCCCTGTGGTTTTTCTTGCGAAATGGCCTTCCTCACCGGAGGAGCCACCGAGCTGGATTTCGGCATGGCCCGCAGTTTCGTCACCGCTGGTGCGCGTGCGGCCGGATGAAAACCGCGCTTCCATCGTCACGATAAACGATATGCAGGCCATGCCTGCGCCTACCCCCATTCATTTTTTGAGAAGAGTTCCGTTCAGCCCCCTTGATACCGAATTCATGAACACTAAACCCCAACCTGCAGCCCAGGCCGCCCTGTCGCGGCGCCATTTTCTCAAATGTGCGCTGCTGGCGGGTACCGTCATTGGATTCCCGTCTATTCTAGCTTCGTCGTCGCGTGCCGCCGACGGTCCCGGTCGGCGTATTGGCATCGGTTTGATCGGCTGCGGGCGCATAGCCCAGAGCAACGCCGGGATGCTCGCGTATGAGCCCGAGGTCGATTTCGTAGGCGTATGCGATGTCGATTCGGTGCGCGTCGAAAAAATGCGCGTGAAACTGACGGCCAAAGTGCCCGATAAATGCAAAGCGCTCAAAGTATATGGTGATTATCACCTGCTTCTCGCCGACCCTCGCGTGGATGCGGTGGTGATTTGCACGCCCGATCACTGGCACGCGCTCATCGCCGTCGACGCCGCCCTGGCCGGCAAGGATGTTTATGTGGAAAAACCCTGCACGCTGACGATAGCCGAAGGCGTCGTCCTGGAGGCGGTGGCGCGCAAACAGAAGTGTATTATTCAGGTGGGCTCCCAGCAGCGTTCGTCCAAACAATTCATCCGGGGCAGCGAAATTGTTCGCAATGGCGGCATCGGCAAAGTGAAGCGGGTGCGCATCGGCCTGCCCGCCGACACCCCCGGTGGAAGCACGGCCAAAATGGAAATCCCGGCCAATCTCGACTACGACCGCTGGCTGGGGCCCGCCCCGGACCTTTATTATACCGAGGATCGCGTGCATCCCCAATCAGGCCTCTCACGGCCGGGTTGGTTGCGATGCGATCATTTCTGCAAAGGCACGATCACCGGCTGGGGAACCCACCATGTGGATATCGCCCAATGGGCGCTCGGTCTGGAACACACCGGACCGGTTAAAGCCTCCGGACACGCCGAGTTTCACCAGAATGGATTATGGGATGTTCCCGGATCGTTTGACGCCACCCTGGAATATGCCGACGGCCTGGTGATGGAGATGAGCACCCGTCTCGATAATGGCGTGCGCTTTGAAAGTGATGACGGCTGGCTCTTCGTTTCCCGAGAGGCAACCCGTCCTCCAGGCGATCCCAACGGAAAACCCATTCTACTCTCGTTGGACGCCCATGACCGGGCACTCCTCAAAGCCGAGCCGGGACCGGTGCGCTTGGGACGCAAAGGATCACACTTCCGGAACTGGCTGGATTCTATTATTTCAAGGGAAGCGCCGGTGGCTCCGCTAGATCAGGGGCATCGCTCGAACACCGCCTGCTTGCTGGCCTACACGGCGATGAAGCTGGACAGGCCCGTGCGCTGGGATCCGGCCCTTCAGAAATTTCAAGACGACCCGGAAGCCACCCGCCTGATGTCCATCCCGGAGCGGGGTGAATATAGTATTCACAAGACACTACTGAAACATAATTTAAGCCTTATATAATACAGTTATATAAACGTGGCCCGCGCGCTTGCTCGCGCTGCGAACGAGCCTGCCAGCAGGCAGCCACCCTTACTCTATTTTAACGATTTTTTCTTCACAGGGAACGC
>JBIIMH010000336.1:0-3215 GCA_044338095.1 Rariglobus sp.
AACCTACCTCAACCAGAAAGAGATCGACGCCATTGTCGGCTGGCGCAACTACGCCTCCGCGCAGCCGCTGGGCGCGTTTCCCAACCCGGGGTTCCTCACCGACAGCAGAATCCCCAACGCGAGCGCCAACTTCTACAACTTCATCCGGCTCACCCCGAACGGGATCATTCCACCGGCCAACACCACCCTTTTTAACGGCCAGAGCGACCGGACGTTTTCGAGCCGCCAACAACTCCTCAGCTTTCTCTCCGCGCTGGGTGAAACCTCCACCCCGAGCCGCCGGGCCAACCTGCAAAACGCGGCGCAGTATCTGGGCACCTTCAGCCGCGTTCTCAACCAACCCAGTTTCCGCCCCGATCCGAACCGGCCCAAGGTCGTCGCAAAGGCCTACATTGCACCGGCGGCCTACAGCACGGGCAACGATGCCTACCTTCAGGACGACAAGGTGAATCCTTGGTTTCGGACGATTCGTGTGAGAGGAGCATTCTCCCGAAACGACGGCTCCGTGGCGACTCAGGGCGAGCCGCTGGTCAGAAGACGCTTCGCCCTCAACCGTCTTGCATGGCTGACATGCAAAGGCCCCAGCGCCAACCTCCCACCCGCCGACATTCTTTATCAGCAGTATGTCAGTCTGGGCATCCCCCCCCAGCTGCTCAGCGAAGGCACCCAGCAAAACATCCGCAATTACTTTGGCCTGGTCTGGACCCCAGGCCCCGGCTCTGGGGGCATCGGGGGCTACTGGACGTACATCCATGATTTCCCCACAAATATCGCAACGCTTGAGAACGTGCGCGACGCTGCGGCAAAGCGTGAACCGGACTTCTTCGAGCTGCTTAAGGCGGGCACCTGCGCGGGCTCACTCGCGAAAACCGCGGTTGCCATTGGCTCTGATGCCTCCAGTCCGCTCTACCGGTTCTACTGCACACAGGACACGCTGATCGACAACCAGATCATCCAGCTCGGGGCGAACATGATCGACCAAGCGTCCCCGGACAGTTTCCCGACACGGATTGTCTTCGACAACGGCACTTGGCCCCTGAGCTTCTACGGGGTGGACGACCTGCCCTACCTCCACAATGAGTTTAACCTCAACATCTTGGTCCGGAGATCCGCGCCTGTCATCGCCACAGGTGCAGCGAGGGCTCCGGTGGTCACTGCGGGCTCGACGTCCACCACATTCGTCCCGCCGGAAGACCCGGGCTTGGTGGCCTCGGTTCTGGTGCCGACCATTTGGAATCCGCACAGCCCAGGCGCTCCCGTAGCCCCCGGACTGGCGCCCACCCAACTGCGGATCTGCACTTCGATGCGCTCCTTCTCCAGCCCGACCGCGGCGGCCTCTAGTCCGGGAAGTTTGATCATGAGCAATACCCCGACTGCGCAAGTGCCGAATACGGCGGCCCGACAGATAGCGCCGTGGAGTCTTGGAACCTACGACGCCGCCACGGGATCGATCACCATGCCCGCTTCCGGCACGGCAGGAAACACCGCCATGACATTCAGCAACGACCCCGCGCTTTACAGGGAACCGACGCCCTTGGTTCGCCCAGGAGCCCCCGTCGACAGCAATCTCGCCCTCGAGAGCCAAAACGCCATGGCAACCTCAGGGGCAGCCGCTTGGATCAACGGCATTCCCGAGGTGGACACGGGCGTCAACTACATCGGCTTCTACATCGGACAGTTTCCACTCCGATGGAAGGTGGCGGCGGGAACCAGCACAACGACCTACACAACCTCCGGGACCGGCTTTGCGGAGGGATCGAACTTCGGTCAGACGGTTTCGTTGGAGTACCAAGCCGGCGGCCGCTGGATTCCCTACATTCAGACCCTCGTCCCGCACAGAGCGCGCGCAGGCCAGATCGTGCCATTCAACTACATCCCGAACTCCTACGACGGCTCGGGCTCCCGGGCAGGCTTGGAAACTTTTGGTTCCAATATCCGCGGGGGGGGCAACACCATGGGGCTCACCCTCTGGGATCCGCGCTCCCGGCGCTGGACGCCCTCGTGTAACTATTACGCGGGCGGATTCATCAACCCCGCACATTCCGCGGGGCGTCCGTTAAGAGATCTCACTGTTGGAACGATGATCGCCACGTTTCGACCGGACCAAGGCGCGGGGTGGGGCACGCATTCTATTGTCAGCGGCGGCGCCAGCCAGGACATGAACGTTGGCAGAGTTCTGACGCCGTTTAATGACGCTAAGGGCTACATCACCGACCCGGACGGCGTGATCCGCCGGGCCATGGGCGGCCTTGCGCCGTCCAATTCGCCCTACACCGCCACGACCAGCGTGGGGCTGCCGCTCGCGACTGTTTACAACAACTCGTCCAACACCAGCAACCGGCCCATCCTCCTCCACCGCCCGTTCCGGAGCGTCGCCGAACTCGGCTACGTTTTCACCGACACACCCTGGCGCAACATCGATTTCTCGAAGCCCGAAAGCGGGACCGCCGCGCTCCTCGACGTGTTCTGCGTGAGTGATCCCGGCTCGGCTCTGGTCTCGGGAAGGGTCGATCTCAACACCCGCCAGGCGCCCGTGCTCAAAGCCCTTCTCGTCGGCGCAGGACGGGACGAACTCTCCGCAGGCTCCGTGCTTTCCACAACCGAAGCCGACGCCATCGCCAGGGCCCTGGTGAGCCGCACCACGGACACGGCCACCGTTGGCAAGGGCCCGCTCTCCAATATCGCGGATCTGGTCGGGCGTTACGGCGCCGGGTTCAGAAATGGCGCGGCCACAAACGCATCCCAGCCTTACGACGGATTTTCCAAGGACCTCGGCGGGCTGTTCACCGGCGGCGCCACCTCACCGAACAACATCGTCAGCCGGCACCGCGAATCGGTCATGCGCGCCCTCTCCGACACCGGCCAGGCCGGGACATGGAACCTGCTCATCGACTTGGTCGCCCAGGTCGGCCGGTATCCGACCTCGGCCGTCAACGCCCAGGATTTCGTCGTGGAAGGCGAGAAACGCTACTGGCTGCATGTGGCAATCGACCGCCAGACCGCCCAAGTCATCGACCAACAACTCGAACCCGTCACGGAATGAAGCCCCTCCTCACCCTCGGTTTCTGGATTCTTACCGCGAGCTCAGCCCTGCACGCCGCCGACCCCGCGCCTGAGCCGACTCCGCCCGGCCCGTTGCTCAAAAAAGCGGGCGAAATCTGCGCGTGGCAAATCGTTTACAAATACGAATCCAAACACGCCCCCAGCACCGACAA
>JBIIMH010000338.1:0-3209 GCA_044338095.1 Rariglobus sp.
TCTTTCGGGTTGAGCCCGTCGCGAGTGATCGCGGCGGGCTTTTTTGTGTCCGCACGGGTCTTTTCACTGAGGCGAGTTTTCCTACTCGCGCCGGAGGGGGAGGGGGCCTAGTGCTTGCCGACTCATTTTACCACCGTGCGCCTACTTCAGTCCTCCTCCAAAACCTTTGATTCTGATTTGGCCGAATTTTGCCGCGGCGCTGCCGTGCCCAAGGACATCCGCGACTCGGTCACCTCGATCCTCGCCGACATCCAGCAACGCGGGGACGAAGCCGTGTGTTACTACGCCGCCAAGTTCGATGGCGCCAAGCTCCGCGCCCGCGATTTCCGCGTTAAGCCGGCCGAGATCGCCGCAGCCGTCAAACGCCTGCCCGCCGCTGATCGCAAGGCGCTGGTCGCCGCCCACGAAAACATCGTCGCCTTTAACAAACAGAGTCTGCCCAAGGACTGGATGGGCAAAAATAAACACGGCGCCGATGTCGGTGAGGTTAACCACCCGATCCGCCGCGTGGGCCTATATGTGCCGGGCGGCGAAGTGCCGCTGGTCTCCACGGTTTTGATGACGGCCACGCTGGCCAAGATCGCCGGTTGCCCCGAGATCGCTGTGTTCACGCCCTCGAATTCCCAGGGTAAAATCGCCGACGGCCTGCTTGCTGCGCTCGACTTGATCGGCATCGACGAGGTCTATCGCATCGGCGGAGTTCAGGCGATCGGTGCGGCCGCCTTCGGTACCCTCACCGTGCCAGCCGTCGATAAAGTCTTCGGACCCGGCAACGCCTACGTGTGTGAGGCCAAGCGCCAGGTGTTCGGCACCGTCGGCGTCGATTCGCTCCCCGGTCCCAGCGAGGTCATGATCATCGCCGACGAAACGGTCAATGTCGCTTTCGCCGCCGCCGACTTGCTGGCCCAGGCCGAGCACGGTTCCGGCCGCGAGAAAATTTACCTCGTTGCAACCTCCGCCGCGATTATCGCCGCCATTGGCGAAGAGGTGAAAGTGCAGCTCAAGCAGATCTCGCGCTCCGAGAAAACCCAGCGCGTGCTCACTCAGGGCTTCCTCGCCATCGAGGTGAAAAACCTCACCGAGGCGGTCAAGATCGCCAACTACGTCGCCCCTGAGCACCTCGAACTGCTCGTTAAGGATACGGCGCAAAAGACCCTGTTGCGCGACATCACCACGGCGGGCGCCATCATGTTGGGTAACTTCACGGCGACGGCCCTTGGCGACTTCACCGCCGGGCCCAGCCATGTGCTGCCAACGGCTCGTGCGGGCCGCTTCTTCAGCGGACTGCGTGTGGCCGATTTCATGCGTCGTACCAGCGTGGTTTGCTACAACAAGGCCGCCGTCAAAAAAGCCGAGCCCGTGGTTTCGGCCTTCGCCGCCATGGAAAAACTCGACGCCCACGGCCGCTCGGTGAAGATCCGCGCTCTTTAAGTTAACGTCGTTCCCAAGTCCTTTCGCGTACTCGCTCTGAGGATTTTTCTCAGGGGCAAGAACGAGTAGGAGTAAGAGAACGAGAACGATATTTCTGACCATGTCTGACCTCGCCACACTCGTCCTTCCGCACATCCAGAAACTGCACGCCTACACTCCCGGCTTGCAACCGACCGAGTCGGGCTGGGTGAAGCTTAACACCAACGAGTGCCCGTATCCGCCCAGCCCGCGCGTGGCCGCTGCGGTTCGCGAGGAGCTGGCCGACGACGGCGAGCGCCTTCGCCTTTACCCCAATCCAAAAGCCACGCCGCTGCGCCAACTCGTCGCCAAGATCAACGGCCACGGCCTGCGCGAGGACAATGTTCTCATCGGCAACGGCTCCGACGACGTCCTCAATCTTCTCGTGCGTGTCTTCGGTGGCCCCGCCGCCGCGACCGGATTCATGCTGCCGAGCTACTCGCTTTATCCCGTGCTCGTCGCCATCAACGACGGCGCGACGACGGTGATCGAGTTCGACCGCTCGATGAAACTGCCGGTGGACAAAATCGCGGCTTCAGGAGCGCGGGCGTTTTTCCTGACCTCGCCCAACGCGCCCACCGGCGTCGCTTTCACCAACGCTGAACTCGCCGCCGTTTTGGATAAATTCCCCGGTGTTTTGGTTGTCGACGAGGCCTACGCCCCGTTTGCCGAACAAAACGCCGTGCCGCTGCTCGCGCGTTATCCGAATCTGGTCATCACTCGCACGCTTTCCAAAGCCCATGCGCTCGCCGGCATCCGCGTCGGCTACGCGCTCGCCAGCACCGCGATCATCGAGCTGCTCGACCGCGTGCGTGACAGCTACAACGTCAACCGCCTCTCCCAAGCCGCCGCGCTCGCCGCGTTGGGCGACCCGGGTTACTACGACGCCATTATCGGGAAAATCATCCAGACGCGTGATTACTGGCTGGGCGAATGGGCGGGCAAGTTCGGCTGGTTTATCTATCCCACGCAGACGAACTTCATTTTCGCGGAGCCGAAAAACGCCCGTGGTGAGACCGGTCCGGCGGTCGCGAAGTCGCTCTACGACTTCCTGCTTTCCCGTAAAATCCTCGTTCGCGCCTTTCCCAGCCACGCCTTGACCGCGCCATTCCTGCGTATCAGCGTCGGCAGCGACGACGAAATGTTCGCCGTTAACACCGCATTTGAAGCATGGCTCGCAACGTAACTCTCTCCCGCAAGACCGCCGAAACCGACATCGCGCTCACCCTCGCCGTTGACGGCGCTGGCGTGTCCAAAATCGACACCGGCGTCCCGTTTTTCGACCACATGCTCACGCTGTTCGCGAAGCATGGCCTGTTCGACCTCGATGTGAAATGCATCGGCGACGTCGCCGTGGATTATCACCACACCGTCGAGGACGTCGGCCTCGTGCTCGGCGACGCCTTCAAGCAGGCGCTCGGCGACAAGCTCGGCATCAAGCGGTACGGCTTTTTCCTGTTGCCCATGGACGAGTCCCTGGCGCGCGTCGCGGTGGATATCGGCGGTCGCCCGCACTTGGTTTACCAGGTGGAGGCGCCGACGCAGTATGTGCGCGATTTCAACATCATCCTCGTGAAGGAATTCGCCCGCGCGTTCAGCAACGCACTCGGCTGTAACCTGCACATCACGCTCGAATACGGCGAAGAGCCGCACCACGTCGCCGAGGCGATTTTCAAGGGCCTGGCCCGGGCGATGGACGCCGCCACGCAGATCGACCCGCGCACGGCGGGCCAGTTGCCGTCCACCAAAGGTAAAATCTG
>JBIIMH010000339.1:0-3205 GCA_044338095.1 Rariglobus sp.
GTCCATTGGTCCTCGGCAAAGCGCGTGCCATCCTCCTCGGCTTCGAGCGTGCGGCAGATGCGATCCTGCAAATCGAGGAGGTAGGCTTTGACGGCGGTGAGATCGGGAGCGGCGGACATGGTGGGAAAACCACCAAGCAGAAAGAGAACACGAAAGAGAACGAGAACGAAATGGGACCGGCGTACGCACTGGGAGCTTTTGCCTGGGTTTGTGAAAAAAGTAGCGCAGACTTCCGGTCTGCATCGGACGGATTCCAAAATCCCAAGCAGACTGGAAGTCTGCGCTACTTTTTCTGCCCCGCAGCTGTTTTCCATTCCGACACGACCACGGCAACAATCAACAGTGCCAGACTGATCAACAGCCTCGGAATGCTCGCCGGTTGCTCGCCAAAAAAGATCAGCGAACAGGCAACTCCGAGGGGAACCTTGGCGTTGTTAAAGACCGCCAGGGTGCCGGTGTTGACCCGCGTCGCGCCGTAGTTCCACAGGAAGAAGCCCACGCCCGACGCCAACATCCCGAGGTAGGCGAGCACGCCCCATTGGCTCGCGGTCGGCTGGAACGCGCTCCAATCCGTCATGAAACCGGAGGTTAGCGCGGTTGCCACCAACGCCCCAGCGCAAGGCCAGAAAAAGATGCCAGCGTCGCTCACGCCGGCGGGCAGGGTGGGACGGATGCGTTTATAGGCGATCTGGCCTGCCGCGAAGCAGAGGTTGGCGCCCTGCACGATCAGGAAGCCGGTGATGATGGTGTCACTGGTGCGGTTTTTCCAGAGCAGCGCCCCTGCACCGAGCACCGCCAGCGAGGCCGCGATAAGGTGCCGCCAGCGGGTGCGGTTTTCCACTGCCGCATCGAGCAGCGCCACATAAACAGGCGTGAGGATCGTGGCCAACGCGACCTCGTGCCCCTTCAAAAACCCGAAGGCTGTGGTGTAGAGCACATACATGAGGCCAAACTGAAAAACGCCGATCAGTGCCAGGGTGATCACGTCGCGCCGGGGAAGCGCCCTCGGCCGTAGAAAGGGGAGAAAAACCAGTGCCGCGAAGGCAATCCTGATGGTGCTCACCGCCACTGGATCAATCCCTGCCAAACGACCCTTGATCAGACCAAAAGAAAACGCCCACAGCAGCGAAACACTCAGTAGCGGAAGCATGGAAAGAAAGCGGCTTTGAATCGATTATTACCCACGCTCTGTAGCGGCGGTTTCGATGGCGGCCTGCACCTCGGTGATTGAGCGGAGTTGGCCTGCGGGAAACAGGCTGTTAATCCGGGTAATCACCTGTTGGATGACGCCGTCGGGGCACGACGCGCCGCCGGTAATCAGGATGCGCCTCGGCACCGTACTCACGCCTTCCGGCCAGAGTGCTTTAACCTCGCTGTGCCCGCCTTGCGCCGAGCCGGAGGTCGGGAAAACAAAATGGTCCACTTCAGCCAGCGAGAGGATGTCGGTTTCGCTTTGGATGAAGAACGCTTTGTCGCCGAGTTTTTGTGCGCACAGGCGATACAGCTGATAGGTGTTGGAGGAGTTTTTTCCGCCAATAATAAAGGCCGCGTCGAGTGGCTCTTCGAGGGCGCGAGCCAGGGCGTCTTGGTTGACCTGGGTGGCGTAACACAGGGTATCGTTGCGCCCACTGCCGCCGATGCGGGGCGGCGCATCGGCCAAGTCAGGGCCGAAGACGTTGGCGTAGATCGCGCGCAGGTGGGCAATAATCGCCTGCGTCTCGTTCATCAGCAGGGTCGTTTGGTTAACCACTGCAACACGGACCAGGTCGCGCACCACGTCAAAGCCGGGTGTGTGACGCTCGGCAAAAATGGTCGCAAACTCGCTTTGCGCCTTCTCGGCGTCGTGGCGGCCGAGAGCGATGATTTCGCCCAGCCGACGGGTCTCGGCGAGGTCGCGCACGATTACGGCCGGGGCGTAGCGGCGGGTGTTGGAAAAGGTCGCCTTGGTTTCCTCGTGTTCGTGTTTGCCGTGGATAACGACCGTGTAACCGGCCCGCCCGTAGGCGCGGGCCGCCTTCCAGACTTTTTCCACCAGCATGCACGTGGCGTCGTACTGGCACACCGCGAGCCCCTTGCGAACCAGGCGTTTTTTATCCTCATCCGTGGCCCCGAAAGCGGGGCTAATCACCACGTCGTCGGGAGTGAGCGTATCCCAAAGAAGCGGCAGGCCGGGAGACGCGCTGGCCTTCTGGCCGTTAACCGCGAAGGGCACTCCTTTCTCGGTTTGCAGATAACGCAGGCCACGGCGCAAGAGGTCCTCGTTAACAAAGGGATTATGGATCAGTTCGGAGAGCATAAACACGCGCCGACCGGGATTGGCGGCGAGTGTTTCGTAGGCGCGGTCGATCGCATTTTTGACCCCAAGACAGAAACCAAAATGGCTCGGGATGAGGTAATGCACGGAGCCGAAGTCGAGTGGGATCGGCGCCGCCGCAATGCCCTCGCGGCGGCGCGCGATCGCCTTGATGGCCGTGCACAACGCCGACTGATACAGTGCGCTGGTGTGGGTGTCCTGCGCATAGAGCGCGAGATTCCGATCCTTCTCGGGGCGGAATTTATAGATGAAGTCGTGCTCGCCGAGTTGTAAGTAGGGGATGTGGATTAGGTGCGGCTCTAGTTCAGGCAGTAGAGCGGCGAGCAGCGGCGACAGGGTGGACGGAGCCGTTGCCAACCATTCCAGCGAACGAAAGACCGCCCCACCGAACTCGTGAGCGGCGCTTAACAACTCACACTCGCTAACCCCTTTTCCGGCGGCTTGGGCGAAAAAGACGCGGTGCTGAACCTCGCCGTGCTCTATGGTGAAAAACTCCCTTGGCTCGGTGTGGCCGATGAAGGCAGCGGCGGGCGCCGGCTCCCACCCAGCCGCGCGCGCCTGGACCGCGAGGCGGTTGTTGGAGTCAAAAATGAGCGTGAGGGAAACGCTCACGGTCAGTCCTCGTGGTCTTCGGTGTCGGCTTCGACTTCCGCGTCAACTTCGTCGGCGAAGGAATGTCCGGCAAAGCCGCCCTCAAATACGTTTTCCTCCTCCAAAAATGCCATGACGGCATCCGTGACGATTTTGCGGTCAGCCGGAATTATCCCGGAGTACTCAAGCGCGATAAACTCGGTGAGCTCGGCCCGCGCGCGTGTTCGGTCGGTGATTCCCTTTAAGAAGTCCTCCGCTTGGCTGGAGATTTCGTCGATTATGGGCCTGAGATTCATGGGG
>JBIIMH010000047.1:0-8954 GCA_044338095.1 Rariglobus sp.
AAAGGGCGAAACATAAAAAAACTTCGGCGTGCGCAGGCGGAACTCACCGTTGCCGGCGGTGGCGGCAGCGCCGTCGGGCTTCGGGGCGGGGGCCACGAAGTACGGTTTCATTTCGCGAAAGGTGTTGGTGACCTCGGCGATCGCCCCGAGACAGGTTCCGGCGGCGTCATAGCCGTAGTAAAATGAAACGGGGTTAAACGAGTAGCCGAGAACGCGGGGCAGCGCCACCAGCACGACGCGTCCGCCCGGCCCGAGATCGACACCGTGGGAGGCAAAAAAGGCGAGCACGCGGGCCTTCAGCGGGGCACCTGCAAGGGTGTGGCGGGAGGCGGCGAGGGCGGCGGCCGATGCCGTGGGGGTGTCGGCAGCAGACGGGTTAAAGAGCGGTTCCGCAGTGGGCAGGAAGTCGTTTTCCCTAAAGGAGTAAAAGTTGGCGTGGTTGACGGAAAAAAGGCGCAGGCGGCGGTGGAGTACGGGCAGTTCGTCGAGGTCTACGGCGAGCATGAACAGGCGGTAGGCGAAGCGGTGGGGCTTCGGTAAAAAGCGCGCGTGCAAGACCCGGCATTCGTAGCTCCGCGAGTTCATGGGCGGAGGCGTCCCGCACGGGGGGGCGTGCGGGGCGGGCGCAATGGGGACTGGGGTGGCAAAACGCACGGAAAAGGTAGGTGTTGGCGTTGCAATGAATGGAGTTCTTGACCCGTTGCAACTGGCCGAGGGCGATTTTTGCGGTTAGATTCCCTGGTTTTAACCCTGAAGGCGCGAGGCGGCTGCGGTGGGCGCGGGGCGGTTTTTTTTGGGCTGCCGTGGTTAGATCCCAGCCGGGGTGGGTGGTGGTGGGGGGAGGCAGTTTTTGCCCCTGCCCGCTGCGGGGCCGGAGTCGGGCGGTTTGAGCACTTGAGCGTGATTTTTAAACAGGTGGTCTGTAGCTGGATGCGACGCTGGGGTTTGGGCTGGCACCGGGTTTGCTTAATCAAGCCTCATGATCGAGGCCCTCGTCACCAGCACCAATTACCAGCTTGCCCGAAAGTTGTTGGATGCCTCCGTGCTGCGCCAGGAGGCCATCGCCAACAATATCGCCAACGCCGATACCCCCGGCTATCGCCGCCTCGATGTGTCGGCCGACTTCAGCCAGACCCTCAAGGCCCAGTTCGCCCAGGGCGCTAAACCGATGTCCGGTGCGCTCGCTTCCCTCACCCCCCGGCTCGCGGTCGACCCCACCGTGCATGCCGTCCGCCCCGATGGTAATAGCGTCGAGATCGAGTCCGAGTTGATGGCCATGAGCCGCAACCGCGTTGATCACGAGTTTCTTACCGAATTGGTCAGCCGCAATATCAAGCAACTCAAAATGGCCATGACCGGCCGTTCTCAGTAACCCCTGCCCGCCATGGATATTCTCTCCGGCATCGCCTCGACCGACAGCGCCCTGACCGCCCAACGCACGCGTTTGGACGTCATCGCGCAAAACATCGCCAACGCCCACACCACCCGCGGCCCCGATGGACTGCCTTACCAGCGCCGCGTGGTCAGCTTCGAGAGTGAGATTCAAAAGGCGCAAAACTCCTTCGGTTCGCGCGGCGCCGGCCTGTCCACCGTGCGGGTGTCCGAAATCAGCAAAGACACCACCCCCGGCCAGCGCATCAACGACCCGTCCAGCCCCGACGCCGACGCCAAGGGCATGGTCACCATGCCCAATGTTAACCTCGCTTTCGAGATGGTGGACTTGATCACCGCTTCCCGCGCCTATGAGGCCAACCTCTCCGTCGCCAAAAACTCCCGCCAAATGGCGATGCGCACCCTGGAAATCGGCAAGTAAGTTAACCCACCCCTTACCCCATGTCACTCATCGGCGCAGCCCTCCCCATTTCCGCCCAATCAATCCGTCCCCAGCTCGACCTCGCTCAGGTCAAGGAGACCTTCGCGCCCAAATCCACCGGCGGCGCCCCTGCGGCCGGCGGTGGCTTCGGCGAGATTTTCGGCAATCTGATCACCGATGTGGAGCAACGCCAGGCCAAGGCCAGCGAAGTCACCCGCTCGGTGCTCCTGGGCGACAACCCCAACCTCCACCAGAGCGTCATCGCCATGCAGGAGGCCTCCCTGTCCTTCGGTCTGATGGTCGAGGTGCGCAACAAGGTGGTCGAGTCCTACCAGGAACTCATGCGTATGCCGGTCTGAGTTGCCTGCGCCGCTGTTTACCCCGCCCCGCTTTTACTGATCCCCAACCCCACAGATGAACCCCTTTTTCCAGTCCATCGTCGCCCTCTGGGGCCAACTTGGCATCAACCAACGCGTCTCGCTCATTGTGGCCGCGGTTGCGGTTGCGGGCGTGGTCACGGGTCTGACGGTCTGGTCGAATCAGCCCGACTACCAACTGCTCTACGGCCGCCTCAAGGAAAAGGACGCCGCCGCCATCGTCACCAATTTACAAGCACAGGGCGTCAAACACCGCGTCGGCCTCAACGGTGGTAACATCTATGTGCCTGCCGACCAGGTGCATCGTCTGCGCATGGAGCTCGCCTCCAAGGGCCTGCCCGGCGGCGACGGCGTGGGTTACGAGATTTTCGACAAGGGCCAATTCGGCCTGAGCGACTTCGTGCAACGCACCAATTACAACCGCGCCATTCAGGGCGAGTTGGCCCGCACCATCGGCCAGCTCGACGGCGTGGCTGCGGCCCGAGTCATGATCGTGCAGCCTGAAAACCGCCTGCTGCTGACCGAGCAGGGCGTCAAACCCACCGCCTCGGTGTTCGTCGAGGTCAACGGCCGCCTTGAGGTCGAAGCGGTTAACTCCATCCGCCACCTGGTGGCCAACGCCGTGCAGGGCCTCGCGCCCGACGAGGTCGCGGTGGTTGATCAACGCGGCCGGGTGCTCTCCGCCGACCTCAAGGAAGACCCGCTGCTTGGCAGCGCTTCCAGCCTGATCCGCTACCGCCAGCAGGTGGAGGACTACTTTGCCAAAAAGATCGAGGGCATGCTCACCCCCGTGCTCGGCGTCGGCCAGGCCATCGTGCGCGTCTCGGCCGACATCGACAACGAGTCGGCGACCCTCACCGAGGACACGTTTGACCCCGAGGGCGCGGTCATCCGTTCGCAGACGAACACCGAGGATAGCAACAGCTCGCAGGAAGCGCGCAAGGGCGGGGCGACCGGTGCCGCCGCCAACACCCCCGGCGCTCCCGGTGCCGCCGCCCAGCCCGAGCCCGCCGCGATCACCAACGCCCAAAACCGCAAGAACACGACCATCAGCTATGAGATCAATCGCAAGACCACCAACGTGAGGCGCAATCCCGGTGGGATCAAATCGCTGAGCGCCTCGGTGTTCATTGCCGCCCGTCCTCCGGTCCCCGCTCCGGTGGTGGACGGCCAGCCGCCCGCTCCCGCCACGCCGGCCCCCGCGCGCACCCCGGCCGAACTCGACGGCCTGCGCCGGATCGTCATTAACGCCCTCGGCCTCAAGCCCGCCCCCGGCCAAAACCTTGAAGAGCTGGTCAGTTTGCAAGAGACCGCCTTCCAGCCGGTGGTGGTGGATGCCCAGATCCAATCCATGGCCAAGGAGAGCCGGGTGCAGGGCTGGATCGAAACCGCCTCGCGTTACCTGGCGGTGGCAATCGCCTTGGGCGCCTTCTTTGTCTTCTTCCGCATGCTGCGCAGCCAGCGCATTGAGCCGGTTCCCGTCGAGCTGCTCTCCATGGACGGCAGTGCCGGCGGCTCGCGCGCCAACGCCACCGGACCGGTCAGCCTGACCCCGGAATTGCTCAACGAACTCATTCGCCAGAAACCCGCCAACGTCGGCACCGCCCTGCGCGACTGGGTGGCCGCGACCAAGCGTAACTAAGCGACTTAACCACCATGGCCGACGTCGATTACACCAAGCTCAACCGCACGCAAAAGCTGGCGGTGTTCCTCATCATTGCCGGCCCGGAAATCGCGGCCGACATTCTTAAGCACTTTGACGACGAGGAGTTGGAATCGATCTGCCGCGAGATGGGCCAGTTGCCCGTGGTGCCGGATGCGGCGCGCACCTTGGCCCTGGAAGAATTTGCCCCCCTCATCGGCGACAGCTTGGGCTGCACCTTGGGCGGCATGGATTACGCCCGGCGTGCCCTCGAATTGTCGAAGGGTGAATACAAGGCCGGTTTGCTGCTCACCCGCGTCGGCGCCGCGCCGACCCCAGGAGACAGCAGCGGCATGATGGATGAAATCAGTGCGATGGAAGGGCGGCAGATTTTTAACCTCCTGCGCGACGAGCAACCGCAGACCATCGCCTACCTGCTCTCCCACCTGTCCTCGGCCAAGGCCGCCGAGGTGTTCATGCTCCTGCCCGTCGAGCAACGCGAAGAGGTCGTCGAACGCCTGGGCACCATCGAGAGTACCCCCAGTGACCTGGTCGGCAAAATCGTGCGCAGCCTCACCCGGCACGTCACCGCCAAGTCCGCCACGCCCTACCATGTCAGCGGCGGTGTGCGCGCGGTGGCCGACCTGCTCAACCTGCTCGACAAGGAAAGCTCCAAAACCCTGCTGGCGCGCATCGAGGAGCGCAATCAGACCCTCGGCTCCTCCGTTCGCCGCAAGATGTTCAGCTTCGACGATATCCGCCGCCTCTCTCCAAGCGACCTGCAGCGCGTGTTGCGCGAAGTCGACTCGTCGCATCTGGCGACGGCGATGAAGTCCGCCACCGAGGCGCTGCGCGAAAACATCTACGGCGCCATCTCCAAGCGTGCCGCCGAGGCGCTGCGCGACGAAATCACCATGCTCGGGCCGATCCGCCTCAAGGACGTGGAGGTCGCCCAGGACGCCATCATCCAAGTGGTGCGTCGTCTCGAAGAAGAAGGCGCGATCACCCTCGGCGATGGCGACGGCGCCATGGTCAGCTAACCCACCGCGCCCGAGCCCCTATGGCAGCCCAACACCACGTTCTCGCTTTCGACCGGCCCCTGATTGCGGTGCAACCCGCAGTCGGGGCGCTGCGCGAGCACACGGCGGGCGAACTCATCGCCGCCCGCGTGGCCGGTTATGAGGCCGGACAGGACGCCGCCCACGATTTTTCCAACCAACAAATCGTCGAGCTGCGCGCCGAAATGCAGCAGCTACAGGAGGGGATTTTAACCCGAATCGGCCAGGCCCAGGACGAACTCACCGCGCAGGTGCGCCGTGCCTTGCCTGAGCTGGCGGTGGAAATCGGCCAACGCCTGCTGGCCGGCTTCGTGCCGCCGCCCGAGTTGGTCGAGAAACTCTGCCGCGAGGCCCTCGACCAACTTTATCCCGAGCGCGACGGGCTCGAACTGGTGGTCGGCCCGCGCGACGCGGCCGTGCTGGAGCGCCTGGTGCCGTCGTGGCGCGCGCATTTCACCAACCTGCGTATCACCATCGACGATACCCTTAACCCCGGCGACTGCCTCGTGCGCAGTCGCTTCGGCGTCACCGACGCGCGCGGCGAATCCAAGATCGCCAGCCTCAAACAGGAACTCCTCGGCACATGAGCGCTCCCGACGTCACCGATTTTGTCCAACAGCTGCGCACCCAGGTGCGGCACGCCCCGGCGCTGCGCCGCATGGGCCGGGTCGTCGCTGTGACCGGCCTGATCATCGAGTCCGAGGGCCCCAATGTGGGCCTGGGCGACCTTTGCTTGCTCAAGTCCGAGCGCGAAGAATTTGAAGTGTTGGCCGAGGTGGTCGGCTTCCGGGCGGAGAAGGTGTTGCTCATGCCCTTGGGTGAAACCTCGGGCCTGCACGCGGGTTGCTCAGTCACTGCGTGCGACCGTCCGCCCTTGCCGGTGGCGGGTCCGGCGCTGCTGGGCCGCGTGCTCGATGCGCTGGGGCGGCCGTTCGATTCGCTCGGTGCGGTTCCGCTGCACCGCAACACCGGTTCTGGCAAACCGCCGCATCCGCTGCGCCGCCAACGCATTCACGATGCGTTCCCCACCGGGGTGCGCGCTCTGGATGTGTTTACCCCTTTCGGCCGCGGGCAACGTCTGGGCCTGTTCGCCGGCTCCGGCGTGGGTAAATCGACGCTCCTGGGCATGATCGCCCGCGCGGCCCAGGCCGACGTGGTGGTGATCGGTCTGGTCGGCGAGCGTGGTCGTGAGGTGCGCGAGTTTTTGGAAAAGGATTTGGGCCCCGCCGGCTTGGCGCGTTCGGTTGTCGTGGTCGCCACCTCCGACACGCCCGCTCCGCTGCGCCTGCGTGCCGCCACCACCGCGACCTCCATTGCCGAGGGCTTCCGCGACGCGGGCAAAAACGTGCTGCTGTTAATGGACTCGGTGACCCGTTACGCCATGGCGCAACGCGAAATCGGCCTGGCCATCGGCGAGCCGCCCGCCACCCGCGGTTACACCCCGTCTGTATTCGCGATGTTGCCCCGCCTGTTGGAGCGCGCCGGTGCCGGCGAGAGCGGGGCGATCACCGCGCTTTACACGGTGCTCGTCGAGGGCGACGACATGAACGAACCGGTGGCCGACGCGGTGCGCGGTATTTTGGACGGTCACTTGGTGCTCTCCCGCGCCCTGGCCCACGCCAATCACTACCCCGCCATCGACGTGCTCGAAAGCGTCAGCCGTCTGACCCGCGACATCTGCCAACCCGCCGAGGTGGAGCTGGCCGCCCGCGCCCGCGAACACCTTGCCCTTTATAAACGCAACGAGGACCTCATCACCGTGGGCGCCTACCAAAAAGGCTCCAGCGCCGCCCTCGACCGCGCGGTTGCCCTGCACGACGGCCTCAAGGCTTTCCTTCGCCAGTCGGTGGACGAAGTCACCGTGCGCGCCACCGCCTACACCCGCCTGGCTCAACTCCTCGGCCCCGCATGAAACGCTTCCGCTTCCGCCTCGAATCGATCCGGGCCCTGCGCGATGTCGCCGAGCGCAAGGCGCGCGAGGGCTTCGGCCTGGCGCAGCAGCAGGTGGTGCTCGCCCAGCAGGCTCTGCAAGCCGCCGAGGTGCGCCGCAGCGACTTGAACGCCGCGATCTTCAGCGCGCGCGCCGGCAGTTTTCGCCCCAGTGAACAGGTTTCCGGTTTGGCCGCGCTGGGCCAGGCCGACCGCGAAGTGGCCGAAGCCGGCCGCAAACTCGGTGAGGTGGAGAAGGCCCGCGACGTGGCGCGCGAGGGTTGGTTGACCGCGCGCCGCGCCCTGCAAGTGATGCAAAAACTCGAGGAGCGCGCTCGGCTCGCGCACCGCGAAGCCAGCGACAAAGCCGAGCAAACCCTGCTGGATGAAATCGCCTCTATGACCCTGGCCCGTCTGGGCCCACTCGCATGAAAGCGCTCCCCGCACCTGTTGTTATCCTGCTCCCCGTCCTGCTGTCCGTCGTGCCCATGATGATGATGCTCACCAAGGCCTCCACGGCACTTTTGGGTAATATCTCCGTGCAGAAGGCCGCCGAGATCGAGGCCACGCGCCCGCCCAAGCCCTGGGATTTCTGGACCCCCGAGGTCGAGAATCTGGCGAAAGAACTCGTTGAGCAAAAAGCCGGGTTTGCCGCCCGCGAGGCCGAGCTGACGACGCGCGAAAAACGCATCGCCGCCGAGGCCAAGGAACTCGACGTGATGCGCCAGCAGATCGAGTCGCTGCGTGGTGAAATCGCCTCGCGCATCACCGAGGTGCAGGCGCAGGAACTCAAAAACATCAAGACGCTGTCCAATACCTACAGCAAGGTGACCCCGGCCGCCGCCGTCGCGATTTTCAACGAAATGGACGTCCCCTCGGTCACCAAAATCCTCTCGATGATGAAGGTGGATTTGACCTCGGCGATTCTGCAGGAAATGGGCCGTTCGCCCGGACCGGACAACGTCAACGCCAAGCGCGCCGCGGAGATTTCCCAGCGCCTGCGCATGATGCAACCGGCCAAGCAGCCGGCCAGCTGATCTCCCTCTTTCTTCCGCAACCACTCCCTATCGTGCCAAGGACGGCGCGAGTGAACTGCCATGAAGGCCTGTCTTCCCCATGCTTTCTCCCTTCATTCCGGCCGCGTCCAAAGCCTCGGCCAAGCCCGCCGATCAAGCTGCCAGCCATAAACCGGAGGCCGGTACCCCCGCTCCTGGCACCTCGTTCCAAGAGCTGCTTGCCCGCAAAACCAACGCTCCTGCCACGCCTTCGTCGGCGGCTTCCCACTCGCAGGCTCAGGCGCATTCCCAGGCGCAATTTCACTCCAAGGCCCAGGCACGCGCCAACGAGCGCTCCGCGGCGCCTACGCAGTCCCGCCCCGAGGCCAAATCCCGCGACTCCGCTCCTGCGGGTCCTTCTGCCACCGCCAAGGCCGCCCGCGACGCGGCCGAAAAACCCGTCGATCACTCGGTCAATCGGCGCATCGCCAGGCCCGATGCCAAAGCCCATTCAAACGCGGCCGACGCCAAAGCCGAAACGGCCGCAGCCGCTGGCCAGTCCAACTCCTCTGAACGGCTCAACCCGGTGGTTAAATCGCCCGCCGCCTCCCTCGCCGACACGACTTCCGAAGATGCGTCAGCCACCGAGGATCCGGCGCTGCCCGTTCTCCCTGCTTTTGGCGAACAACCCCAAGCCGTCGCTTTACCCGCAAGCCCGCTTACGCCCGTGGCACCGTTAACCGTGGGTCTGCCCACGGCCGGTGTCCCGGCTCCGGAGCAAAGCACGGATTCGGCGCAGACGAGCGAGGCCGCGCTCGAACTCGCGACGGCCGAGGGCAACCTGCAGGGTTCTTCGGCGACGACGGGCGCCCCGGGCGGCTACGCGGCTGCCAAGGCTCGTGCCAGCCAAACCGCCGCAGCCCAGAGTACGGCGAATTTTGCCCTGAGCCCCGCCGCCGCCGCAGGCCAAAAAGCCACCGCCGCCGAAACGGCCGCCGGTGCCGAGTCGAACGACGGCTTTGCGTCTGCGCTTCCCGCAGGTTCCGCCACTTCGTCCACGGCTGGCACCAGCGTGGCGCCCGAGGGCTCGACCGCTGGCGCCGCCCAGGCGGATGCACGCCAAGGCGCGACTGCTTACGG
>JBIIMH010000340.1:0-3193 GCA_044338095.1 Rariglobus sp.
TGGTTGTCGTCGGACGGGGCGACGGTGATCTTCTTCTTCGGCTTGGCCTTGGGCGCACTCGCTGCGCTGGCAGGCAACTCCACGCTGGAGTCGTCGCTTTCCAGCTTTTGCAAAATCACCTTGGCGCGGTCGATGACGCTGATCGGCAATCCCGCCAACCGGGCCACCTGAATACCGTAACTGCGGTCGGCCGCTCCGGGGATCACCCGGCGCACGAAGACGATCTCGTCGTTCCACTCCTTCACCGCGACAGAAAAATTGCGCAGGCGGGCGAGGTGCTTTTCGAGTTGGGTTAACTCCTGATAATGGGTGGCGAACAGCGTGCGCGGCCCGCGTTCGGCGTCGCGGTGCAGGTGTTCGACCACCGCCCACGCGATGGACAAACCGTCGTAGGTCGAGGTGCCGCGACCGATCTCGTCCAGAATGATCAACGAGCGGTCGGTGGCGTTGTTGAGGATGTTGGCCGTTTCGTTCATCTCGACCATGAACGTCGAGTTGCCCCGGGCTAGGTCGTCGCTTGCGCCCACGCGCGAAAAAATCCGGTCCACCAGCCCGACCCGGCAGCTCTTGGCGGGCACCCAGCAACCGACTTGGGCCAGAAGGGTGATGAGCGCGACTTGGCGGATGTAGGTCGATTTACCGGCCATGTTCGGGCCCGTAATCAGCGCAAGCTGGGCATCGGAGGAGGTGAGCAACGTGTCGTTGGGCACGAACGCGGTGGTGCCACGGCCGGCGGCGACCGCGGGGTTTTTAAGCATCTGCTCGACCACCGGATGGCGGCCTTCGTTGATGTCCAACGCGTCGCCGTCATCGAGCACAGGCTGGCAATAATCCCACTCGCGGGCCAGCACCGCCCAGCCGGCCAGCACGTCGAGTTCCGCCAGGGTGTCGGCGGTCTGCGCCAAGGCGATGGACTCGTCGAGCACCTTGGCCACCAAGTCGGCAAACAGCGACTGCTCGCGGGCGAGGGCGTTTTCCTCGGCGTGGAAAATTTCCTTTTCCTTGGAGCGCAAATCCTCCGTCACGTAACGCTCACCGTTCACCGTGGTCTGGCGGCGGATATAGTCGCCGGGCACGAGGTGCAGGTTGGCCTTGGTGATCTCGATGTAGTACCCGAAATTATTGGTGAACTTGATCTTTAAACTGCGAATTCCGGTGCGTTCCTGCTCGGCGCGCTCAAGGTCCGAAAGCCACGTTTTGTTGTCGCTGGTGAGCGAACGCAGGCGATCGAGCTCGGCGTCGTGACCGGCGCGAATGTAGTTACCGTCAGCCAAATCTGCGGGCAGTTCGTCGGCCAAAGCCACTGCCAGCAGTTGTCCAAGCTCGGGCAGCTCCTGGATGAGCGCGCGCAGGGCAGCAATCTGGGAGTCCGGCCCGAACGCGGCGAGGGTGGCGCGGATGGCGGGCAGTTGCGCAAGGGTGTCGCGGATGCCGCCCAATTCGCGCGGGTTGCGCAGTCGGTTTTGCAGGCGGCCTAAAATGCGCGGGATATCGCGCACTTGGCCGAGGCCTTCACGCAGTTCGCCCAAGTGCATGGGGTCGCCCAGCAACTCACCGATCAGGGCGGAGCGGCGCTGGATCTCGGTCAAATCGAGGGTCGGGGCGGCGAGCCAACGCTCCAACATGCGGGCGCCGGCGGAGGTGCCGGTGCGGTTGATCGCGGCGAGCAAGGAGCCCTCACGTGTGGCCCGGGCGGATTGGAAAACCTCCAAGTTGCGCAAGGTCGCCGGGTCGAGCAGGAGCGTGCGGGCGCTGCGGTATTCCTGAAGCGAGCGCAGGTTCTCGGGTTTGGCGCAGAGGTTTTCCGTGGCGTAGTGGACCAACGCTCCGGCCGGCCCGAGCCCGGGGTGGTCGTGGGCGAGGCCAAAGCCTTGCAAGTTGAGCACACCCAGAGTCGACACGACCGTGCGCACACCCTCGGAGGTTTCAAAGTGGTAACCCGGCAAGTCGGTGCACAGGCGCGGCTCGCAAAAGGCGTGCAGCGCGTGGGTGGCGGCCTGGTCGTGCGGGGCGGTTTTCCAGCGCTCGATTTCGCCCTCAATGACGATCAACTCGGCTGGATCGAGTGCGGTCAGGACGGGCAGAAGGTTTTCGGGGCGAGTGTCGGTGGCGACCTTGAACTCGCCGGTGGACAGGTCGAGCCAGGCGGCGTGCAGGCCGGCTTTGTCCAAGGAAAGGGCGCACAGGTAGTGGTTGCGCTGGGCGTCGAGCTGGTTGGCGGCGAGGGTTGTGCCCGGCGAAAGAATACGTGTGACGGCGCGTTTGACGAGTTTACCGGGTTTGGCGGGCTCGGCTTGGTCGCAGATCGCGATCTTTTTGCCTGCGGCGAGCAGCTTGGAAATGTAATTGTCGGCCGCGTGATGGGGAATGCCCGCCATGGGCGTTTCGCCGCGCTTGGTCAGGGTGAGCCCGCACAGTTTCGAGGCGGTGGCGGCGTCGTCGAAGAACATCTCGTAGAAATCGCCCAGCCGGAACAGCAAGATCGTGTCGCGCGGAAGGCCGCGTTTCACCTCGAAGTATTGCTGCATCATCGGCGTGAGTTTCTCGGGAGCGGAAGACATGGGCTGCGATGGGAACGGGGAACGCAGCGGAAGACACGAAAAAATCACCGGCATTTTTCCTGCGCCTAATCGCGATGGAAGAGCGCCCATAACGGCATGCCGGAATCCTGAATTCGCCTTGTGGCATGCATCCTAAAACCAGTGTTGAAACTAGACAGTCCGACGCATTGCCTCTCGAACGCAGCGCCTTTTTAACTCAACCACTTAACTTATGATTTCCCGTTTTCGTCAGATCGCGGTCCTCAGTCTGCTCTCCCTTTTAGCCGCCACTCTCCACGCCAACGAAGCCGGACCAATCAAAATCGGCGAAATCGCCTCGCTCACCGGCAAAGAGGCCGCCTTTGGCCAGTCCTCCCATAAAGGCACGCTGCTCGCCATAGAAGAGCTCAACGCCGCCGACGGCGTACTCGGCCGCCAGCTCAAACTGATCACCGAGGACAATCAAACCAAGGCCGGCGAGTCCGCCACCGCCGCGCGCAAACTGATCTCGCGCGACAAAGTCGTGGCATTGCTCGGCGAAGTCGCCTCCAGCCGTTCGCTGGAAATGGCCCCCATCGCCCAAAGCTCCAAGATCCCCATGGTCTCGCCCGCCTCGACCAACCCGAAAGTAACCGCCGTGGGCACATATGTTT
>JBIIMH010000341.1:0-3183 GCA_044338095.1 Rariglobus sp.
CAGCGCCTGAGCCTCCGCAAGTAATTGTCCCCTTAAGACAAAGGGCGACCCTCAACCGGGTCGCCCTTTGTTTTTTTTTAACCGCAGAAGCCCTGAGCAACGTTCAACATCCAACATTGAACGTCCAAGTAGCCTGCAGCGTTAAACGTTAGAAGTTGGTCCTTGGTCATTGAACATTGGTCATTGGTCCTTGGCCATTGGTCCTTGGTCATTGGTCATTGAACATTGGTCCTTGGTCCTTGGCCCTTGGTCCTTGGTCATTGAACATTGGTCCTTGCCCCTTGGCCCTTGGTCCTTTCCCGCCCCCCACCCTCCCTTTCAGCCGAACCTGCCGCGTGTCGCAGGCCGGCTTTTCTATCCGCGACGCGCAACCGAACTACGAAATAACACATGTCCCTGAAGCAGAAACACTCCGTCACGATCGCCGAACTCGGCATCACCTTCTCCACCGGCACTTACGCCGCCCTCGCCAATGGCGCGGTCAACGTCTCCGTGGGTGAAACCAACGTCTTTGTCACCGCCTGCGTCGCGCAGTCGATGAAGCCCGGCCAGGACTTCTTCCCCCTCACCGTCGATTACCGCGAAAAGTACGCCGCTGCCGGCCGCTTCCCCGGCGGTTACTTCAAACGCGAAGGCCGTCCTTCCGAAAAGGAAATCCTCACCTCGCGCCTCTGCGACCGTCCTTGCCGCCCCCTCTTCCCCGAGGGTTTCCTCAATGAGGTCCAGATCATCGGCCAGCTCATGTCCGCCGACCAGTTGAACGAGGCCGACATCCCCATGGTCAACGGCGCTTCCGCCGCCCTCGCCATCTCCGACATTCCGTGGAACGGGCCGATCGCCGCCGTGCGCGTCGCCGAAATCGACGGCGTGTTTGTCGCCAACCCGACCATCGAGCAGATGTTCCAGTCCTCCCTCGACCTCATCTATGTGGGTAACGAGAAGGACATGCTCATGATCGAGGGTTCCGCCGACCAGATCCCCGAGGCCCGCTTCATTGAGGCCCTCGAATTCGGCCACAACGCCATCCAGCCAATCATTCGCGGTATCCGCGAACTCGTTGCCCTCGTCGGCAAACCCAAGGCCCACTTCGCCTTGGTTGGCGCCAGCGCCGAGGCCCGCGCCATCATCGAGCGCGTAGTGTCCACCGAGCGCATCGTCGCCGCCATCTTCGGCCACGAAAAAGCCGTCCGCTCCGCCAACGTCAAAGGCCTCAAGGCCGAAGCCCACGCCGCACTCTCCCTCGAACTCGGCGCCGGCCGTTTCAGCGACGTGGACCTGAACGTCGTTTTTGAAGACCTCCAATACAAAGCCTACCGCAAGGCCGTCCTTGAGCGCGGCGTGCGCGCCGATGGCCGTGACGCCAAGAGCCTGCGCCCCTTGCACTCCGAGGTCGGCATTCTGCCCCGCGTCCACGGTTCGGCTGCGTTCAAGCGCGGCGACACCCAGAGCATCGTCCTCACGACCCTCGGGCCGACCAAAGAAGCCCAAGATCTCGACGCCCTCACCGGCGGCGTGAAGTCCAAGAGCTTCATCCTTCATTATAACTTCCCCCCGTTCTCCGTGGGTGAGACCGGCCGCTTCGGTTCCCCCGGTCGCCGCGAAGTCGGTCACGGCGCCCTTGCCGAGCGTTCGCTCGTGCCGGTGCTGCCGCCCGAGGACGTGTTCCCCTACTCCATCCGCGTCGTCTCCGAGATCATGGCCTCCAACGGCTCGACCTCCATGGCCTCGATCTGCGGCGGCTGCTTATCGCTCATGGACGCCGGCGTGCCCCTGATCGCCCCCGTGGCCGGCATTTCCTGCGGTCTGATGACCGAGATCGACGCCTCCGGCACGATCACCAAGTGGTCCACCATCACCGACATCCTCGGTGAGGAAGACCATTTCGGCGACATGGACTTCAAGCTCGCCGGCACCACCAAGGGCATCACTGGCTTCCAGCTCGACCTGAAGATCAACGGCCTGCCCTTCGAGATCGCCAAAGTCGCGATTCACCAGGCCCGCGAGGCCCGCGTCGAAATCCTGCGCAACATGCTCAGCGCCATCCCGGCCCCGCGCAAAGAGCTCAGCAACTTCGCCCCCCGTATCCAGACCATCCAGATCGATCCCGAGAAGATCGGCCTGCTCATCGGGCCCGGTGGCAAAACCATCCGCCGCATCGTGGAAACCACGGGCGCGCAGATCGACATCTCCGACGACGATTCGGGCAAGGTGTTCATTTATTCGAACAACGCCGAGTCCTCCAACCGTGCGCTCAAGGAAATCGACAGCCTCTGCGGCGGCGGTTCCGGTGGTGGCGGTGGTGGTGGCGGTGGCGCCCCGATCGAGAATGGCAAAATCTACACCGGCCGCGTGACCGGAGTGAAAGAGTTCGGCGCGTTCGTCGAGTGTCTGCCCGGCAAAGAAGGCCTTTGCCACATCAGCGAATTGGCCGACTTCCGCGTGCGCCGCACCGAAGACGTGGTCAAGATGGGCGACAGCATCACGGTGAAGTGCATCGGCATCGACGAAAAGTCGGGCAAAGTGCGCCTGAGCCGCAAAGCCGCCCTCAAGGACCTCGAAGGCCAAGCCCCGCTCGCCGAAGACGCGCCGGTTGTCGCCTAAACGTTAACGGGCGCCATCGCCCGAAAGCAAAGCCGGCCCCTCCTGGTGGGCCGGCTTTTTTGTGCCGCAAAAAACATTTACAGGGCCTTGTATCCTGAATCCGGCATTAGAATTTAACCACGGATTTCACAGATTCAACGGATAGTATAACTTACTTACTATTAAGCGGTTTCTCGACGTTTGCGGTGGGTAATAGAGCACCTCTCAGGTCGCCCTCAGGCGCTTGATCGATCTCGGACTCAAACCGCACCCACTGATGAGCAAATGGGCACTGATAAATTCGGGGAATCCCCGATTTTTTCGAGTGCGTCAGCTCTGGCTTAAAAACCGGCGCCAACGCTGAGGTTAACCCGGTGCTCGGCGGATTGGGGATTAAGGATCGCATCGTAGCTCAAGCGCACGGTCCAGCCGTTGGGCAACAGCGCCGAGAGACTCGCGCCGGGGTTAATATACTCACCGCCACCGGTCTGTGGAGTGACCCTAAAGGCATCTCCACCGGCGGCCAGGCGTGCTGTGATACGGTTTGGGTTAAACGACTGGCGGCTGGCGCTCAGACTCAAATCGGGAATCCAGCCGATTTTA
>JBIIMH010000342.1:0-3161 GCA_044338095.1 Rariglobus sp.
CGGGGTAAGTTTGGCTCCGCTGGCTGGGTCGGATTGAGCGAGGCGTTCCATGGCGAGTTCGTAGGCGCTTTTCATCGAAGCATACCGTGCAAGCGAAAGCCTAGAACTCAAGCCCGCCGAGCCGCTTCGCGCCCACCCAGGTTTAGGCCAAGTCCCTGTGCTGCCCTGAGCGCAATACACCGGACTCATACGTCTTATTCTGCCTGACGACAGTCAGACCTCGACGTCAGCGACAGTCAAAAATCGACACAAAAGTCGGTGAATAGAACGGCGCTGGTCTGCGCTGAGGAGAGGCTCGGGGCCTTAAGCAGGCCAAATGATTACCGAGCACCAGTATCAGCGACTAATGAAGACCCAACAAGACCCGCCCAACGTGCGCAAAGCGGCGATGAAGGCCGGGATGCATCGGCATACCGCCACGAAGTACCTGCGTCAGGGCCACGGCCCGAGTAAGCCCACCGAACCGCGAACACGGCGGTGCGCCGATCCGCTGATCGAACTCTGGCCGGAGGCAAAACGCTTCCTCGAAGAAAGCCCCGAACTGGAGGCCAAGGCGCTCTTCGAGCACCTGCTGGCCAAACTAGGCCCGGAGTTGGCCGCCTTGCCCGCGCGCTCCCTGCGCACGTTCCAGCGCCGGGTGCAGGCGTGGCGTCGCCACCACGGTCCAGCCAAGGAGGTGTTTTTCCCGCAGGTGCTTAACCCCGGTGAGTTTGTCCAGGTGGACTGGACCCACGCCACCGAGCTTGGGGTGACGGTGGCGGGCGAGGCCTTCGACCACTTGCTGTGCCACGCGGTCTTGCCGTTTAGTAACGTGCAGTGGGCGGTGCCGTGTCTGTCGGAGTCGCTCTTGTCGCTGAAGGTTGGGCTACAGGACGCCCTGCGGGCCTTCGGCGGGGTGCCTGCAGGCATCCAGACCGACCAAAGCTCCACCGCCACTCATCAACTCAAACGCGGCGAGGCAGCCCGGGGATTTAACACCGAGTACCTCGCCCTGTGCGCCCACCTGGGGCTCAAGCCGCGCACGATCAACAGGGCCTGTCCGCAGGAAAACGGCGACATCGAGTCGGCCAACGGCCACTTGAAGCGTCGGCTCAAAAGTCACCTGGCGCTGCGTGGCTCGCGTGATTTTGCCAGCGTGGCCGATTACGCGCTGTTCGTCGCTGGAGTTTGCCGGGGTGCCAATCTCCAGCGCAGGGAGCGGTTTGCCCAGGAGGGCGCGACCCTCAGCGCGTTGCCCGAGGTGCGTTATCCGGAGGCCGAGGCGGTCGTCGTGCGAGTGTCGAGTTTTAGCACTATCCGGGTAAAACAGCATGCCTACTCGGTGCCCTCACGACTGATCGGCTTGATGGTCGACGTCGAACTGAGCGAGCAAACTGTGGTGGTGCGCTTCGAGCGAGAGGAGGTGCTGCGTTGCCCGCGCTCCACTCACGGCGGCGCACGCATCGATTACCGCCATGTGATCGCCTCGCTGGTACGCAAACCAGGGGCCTTCGCCGGCTACATGTACCGAGAGGAACTGTTCCCATGCACGGCGTTGCGGCAGGCCTACGACGCCCTGCTTAGCGCCGCGCCCGCCAACACAACCGGCTGGGCGGACCGCCATTACCTCGGGCTGCTGGCCCTGGCCGCCGCGCACGGCGAGAACGAGGTCAGCGCGGTCATCGGGGTGGCCCTGCGAGCCGGCGAAGTGCCGATCCCGGACTGGGTGGTGCCGAGGATGCTCGCCACCCCGGCGCCCGCTCCGTCGATGTGCGTGCTGGCACCTGAACTTGGGGCCTATGACCGGCTGCTGGCGGGGGAGGTGGCCGCATGAGCCCCTCCACTGCCGATGCGCTACCGGTCCTCTTGCGCGGGCTCAAACTGCCGACGATGGCCCGCGAACACGCCGGGGCGCTCGTAAGGGCCGAGGCCGAAAACTGGGGCTACCGCCGCTTCCTGCTCTACCTGCTGGAAACGGAAGCCGGTGAACGGCTGCGCGGACGCATCGAACGCCTCATCAAAGAGTCGGGTCTACCCGGCGGCAAGACCCTCGGCACCCTCGACGAAGCGCGTCTACCCGAAAAGGTACGACGACAACTGCCCAGCTTGCTCGACGGTGAACTGGTGCGCCGTGGTGACAACCTGCTGTGCTTCGGTCTGCCTGGCCGCGGCAAAAGCCACCTGGCCGCCGCCCTCGGACGAGAATGGATCCAACGACACCAGCTGAAGGTGTTGTTTATGCCGACCTTCAAACTGGTCGGGCAGCTACTGGTGGCCAAACGGGACCTGAAGTTGCCCTCGGCGCTGGCCAAACTGGCTCACTACGACGCGGTCATCCTCGATGACCTCGGTTACGTCCCGCAGGGCCGGGAGGAGACCGACGTGCTCTTCACCTTCCTGGCCGAACGCTACGAAAAGCGCAGCGTGGTGATCACCTCCAACCTGGTGTTCAGCCAGTGGGACCAGATCTTCAAGGATCCGATGACCACCATGGCCGCCGTCGACCGGCTGGTGCATCATGCGGTCATCCTTGAGTTTACCGGTGAAAGCCAGCGGCTCCAGGCAGACGAGGCGGTCCAAAGCGGCGAAATTTAACCTCCGAGGAAATTGAAGAAAATTGAACGGGCTGAGAAAAGGGGTGTTTTACCTTGGTAATTGCGTAGTTTAAAATCAAATACAGGCGTGTTTTTGGGGCCTATTGAGTTTTTCGAAGGAAGGAAACCGAACGAGTTCCCGGATTTTGTGATTTTTAAAAACTTATATATCAATGACTTAGTATTAACTTTTGATTTCCCTGAAGAAAGTTCTTGAAGGGGGGCGAGTGATTTGCAGTTTCTGTCCTCCCGTCGACGAGCAACGCAGCAAGCGAAGCGAGTCGGAGGGAGGTTCCTTGAAGGTTTTTCCGCTAAATACTGAAGAAGTTTGAGGCAGGTAACTGAAGAAGACCAATAGCAGTATATAAGGCGAAGAAACGACTAGAGGGATAATTCTTATTTAACAATAAGAGCTCTTTGAAATTTACTTTGTGCGATTGATTGGGACCCCCAATCAAAAATTATATTATTCCAAATATGAGTACAGTCTTATGGATTGTACTCTAGTAGTTCAAGAATCACTAGGTTCTGAACTCTCTTTTTCGGAGAGTTTGATCCTGGCTCAGAATGAACGCTGGCGGCGTGGTT
>JBIIMH010000343.1:0-3147 GCA_044338095.1 Rariglobus sp.
AGGGTGGGGAAGTGCGCGCGGGCTTGGTTGGCGGCGAAGGTGCGCGCAAGGGGCGAGTGATCCCACACCTGAAGCGCGGCAAAATGATCGGCACCCAAGGCGGCGGCGACGCGGCGCGCGGCGACACCGCTGCCGCAGCCCCAGTCGATGAGAGTGGTGCCGGCCGGTGGGCGCCACTGGCGCAGGGTGAGTTCGCGCAGCAGGGCGTCCCATTTCCAGCCGATGCGCTCGGCGTATGTCAGGTCGTAGCTGGCCAGATCGGAAAGGGACGTCCAATAGGGGCCGGCGGCGGCACTGCCGCTGAGAAACCCGGCGCGGAGGCGATCAAGGGCGGGCCAGTCGAGTTGTTCCCAGTTCATGCGGAGGAGGGCGTTTTCAAGTCCGCAGGTGTGGCGTTTTTTCCGCCGAGGTCAAAGCGCATGAACGCGACTTCGCCCCGGGGGGGGAAATCGAAGGTTAAGCGACGTTTTCGGTGGGTAGCATCCAAACCATGGGCCACAAAAAGCACCAAACGACACAAAAACGCCCCACCCAACGTCCACGCCTTCGCGATAAAAACAGATGATTTAGCCGCAAAAAAGCGCAGGAGTCGCAAAAAAACACCCTGCTCTCAAGTAACCGAATCTTATTGGATAATAATGCATTATGGAATCGGTTTTCTGTGGTTGAGCCGCAGGCAATTCGCGCAGACTTCCAGTCTGCTTTGATGCAATCCTTGCCTGAGCAGACTGGAAGTCTGCGCTACTTTTCGACCCGTTACTTTCCTGCTTCGTCCGCGCTCCGCCGCGGTGTGTCGCTGAAAACGGCCAAGGTGCCTTCACTTGGCCAGGTGCAGTTCGTCCACCGGAGCGGCGACGGCATTTTGGTTAAACTGCAGCCAGTACATACCCAAGGTGTTCACCAGGATCATGAACTGGTCGTAGCTGACCGGTTTAATGAGGTAACTGTTTGCCCCACGCTGGTAGCTTTCCTCGATGTCGTGCTCGACGCAGGAGGAGGTGAGCACGACCACCGGGATCATCTGGGTGAGCGGGTTGCTTTTGATCGCCCGCAACACGTCGAGCCCGTCGACCTTGGGCAACTTGAGGTCGAGCAGGATCAGCTTGGGCTGCTGGCTGAGATCACGGCCGATGTAAGCGCCGCGGCCGAAGATAAAGTCCAGCGCCTCCTGCCCGTCGCGCGCCACCTGGATCCGGCTGGCGAGTTTTTGCCGGGTGAAGGCGCGTAGCGTCAGCTCCACATCGTTGGGGCTGTCCTCCACGAGTAGCATTTCAACGGGGTCATTCATGATGTTTTAAGCTGGGTTCGAGGGTGAAAAAAAACGACGCGCCGTTGCCCGGTTCGCTTTCGGCCCAAACCCTCCCTTTATGCCGGTGGATGATGCGCTGGACGCTGGCCAGGCCGACGCCGGTGCCGGGAAACTCGTCGTTACGGTGCAGGCGTTGGAAAACACCGAAGAGCTTGCCGCGGTAAGCCATGTTAAAACCTGCCCCGTTGTCGTGCACAAAAAAAGTCGGCACGCCGTCCTGCTTCACGCAGCCCAATTCGATCCGTGCGTCGACGGTTTTGGAGGTGAATTTCCACGCGTTTCCCAACAGGTTTTCCAAAACCGAATGGATCAGGGCCGGGTCGGCTTGCGCCACCAAGTCCGGGGCGACCACCGCCACCACGCGCCGCTCCGGGTTTTGGCGCTGCAAGTCGGCGAACACCCCTTGGGCCAATGCGCTGATGTCCACCGCCGTGCGCCTTAATTCGCTGCGGTTCAGGCGCGAGAGCTGCAACATGCTTTCGATTAAGTGGCCCATGTGCTGGGTGGCCGTGCTCACGCGCTCGAGGTGGCCTTTTTCCTCGGGCTGCAGCCGGTCCCCACAGTCCTCCAATAAGATCCGGCTAAAGCCGTCGATGGAGCGCAGCGGGGCGCGCAGGTCATGCGCCACCGTGTAGACAAACGCCTCCAGTTCCGTGTTGGCGGCCTCCAACTCGGTGGTGCGCTCGCGCACCCGCTGCTCCAATTCGGTGTTGAGCGTGCGGATCTCCGTCTCCGCCTGTTTGCGCTCGGTGAGATCGGAGACCACCAGGCCGAGGAGCGGCCCCCCGGTGGAGGGGATCCGGTTAATCGCAACCTGGGTCGAGACGCCGGTGCCGGTGCGGCTGAGGAAAGTGAGTTCACCGGTGATCGGGTGGTGCAGCCCTTCGCTTAACCAGCGATCAAACGTGGCCTGATCCGCCGCCGTCACCCACGAGCGCAGCGCGGCTCCGATGAGCTCCGCCAGGGGCACTGCCAATAGTTCACTGAGGCGGCGGTTGGCGTAGAGTACCGTGCCGTCGAGGGTGAGGGTGCCGGCCCCTTCGCCCATGGCCTCAATGAGTAAACGGTAGGGCGTCTCGGCCCCCTCAAGGCTGTAGACCTGCCCGCCCATCATCAGCGCATCCACATCGCCCGTGCGGATGGCGTATAACGTGTCCTCGGCCTCGATCAGCCGTTGCAGCAGTTCGGCGTAGTCGGCGGGCGGTGGTGCAGGGGCCTGAGCGGGCTCGTTCATGGGGGAAAATGGGGACGATTATGGTTAATGCGCGTTCAAGTTGGGCTTGCCGGCATCCTTGAGCTCACGCTCAAGGCCACGGGGAGAACCTTGAGCTCACGCTCAAGGCCACGGGGCGTGTGTGTGCGAAGAGTGGGTGCGTGTGCGACCGAGTGGGTGAGCAACCGAGTGTGGCCTTGAGCGTGAGCTCAGGGGGGGGCTCACCGCTTTTCGGGGCGTGGGGGTGGGCTGGCTAAGGTTTTAGCCGAGTTGAGCGGCGGGGCGTTGGGGGAGCGCAGATCCAGCCCCACAAGAAGGCGTTGGGTATCGCTCATGTCGCCCACGAAGCGGCGAATGGGCTCCGGTAGCTTACGAATTAAGGTGGGCACGGCCATGACCTGATCGCCCTCGGCCAGCAGCGGCTGTTGGTAGATGTCGATTACCTCGAGTGTGTAGCGTCCCTGCAGGTGTTCTTCGCAGATCTTACGCAGGTTTTGCACCGCCAAGGTGGAGCGGGGCGTCATGCCCGCAATATACAGGCGCAGAACGTAGGGGGTGTCGTCCGTCTCGGCCTCGGTTTCGATCTCCGGCACATGGGCCGCGGCTTGGTCGGAATTGGGCTTCA